>CAYLJK010000244.1:0-4605 GCA_964383975.1 uncultured Gemmatimonadales bacterium
CCGTAGCGATGCACGCGCTTGGCGCGCGTCACCGGCGTGAGCACCTCCAGGCCGAGGGCGGCGACGCCCGCCGCGTCCGTCGCGCCGACGTCCACGTACGCCTGGTCGAGGGGGAAGGGGTCATCGGCGCCCCCGGCGCGGCCGCGCGTGAGGTGCGTCGAGCGCACGCCCACGACGCCGGGCACCGGCCCGCGGCGGCCGAAAAGCGTGACCCGCTGCCCCTCGAGACTCTGGTCGAAGAGCGGTCCCATCGGCGTCGCGCCGACGCGCCGCAGCGTGAGGTAGCCCTGGTCGGTGATGCCGCCGACCACCCAGCCGACCTCGTCCATCGGGCAGGCGGCGGCGCGGATCGGCGGGCCGCTGCCGCGGATGGAGACCACGTTGCCGGCGCGGTCGAGGTTCGCGTCGGGCAGCACGGCGAGGAGCGCGGCGCGCAGGCTGTCGGCCATCGCGTCCTCGAAACCGGTCACGGCGCTCATCGCACCGAGCCGCAGGACGAGTGAATCGAGACCGGGGCTCTGGGCCCCCGCCGGGGTCGCAAGCGCGAGCGCCGCGGCGATGGCGAGGCCGTCAGGTCGGAGTGAGCGCATCGTCGAGACTGGGTTCGGGGTGGGAGGCGGGAGCGAAGGCGTCGGCGGCGGCCGCGAGCGGCGCGATGGCGCCGCCCGCGCGCAGGGCCTCGCAGGCGGCGCGCACCGCGGCGGGGAGGAGGCGATGCTCGACCGCGAGCACCCGCGCCGCGAGCGCGTCCGCGGTGTCCCCGGGCCGGACGGGGACCGGCCACTGCGCGATGATCGGCCCGTGGTCGTACTGCTCGTCCACCAGGTGCACGGTGACGCCGGTGATCCGCGCGCCGCTCGCGAGCACGGCCTCGTGCACCCGCCGCCCGTACATCCCTGGGCCGCCGAAGCCGGGGAGCAGGGCGGGGTGCACGTTCAGCATCCGGCCGCGGAACGCGGCGACCACCGGGTCCGGCACGCGTTTGAGGTAGCCGGCGAGCACCACCAGCTCGACGCCGTGCTCGCGCAGCACCGCGAGCAGGCCCCCGGCGTCCTGGCCGTCGGGTGCCGTCACCGCGGTCGCGACCCCGGCCGCGCGCGCCTTCTCCAGCGCCCCGGCATCGGCCCGGTTCGAAACCACCAGCACCACCGTGCCCGGCGCATCCGGCGCGCCGAGCGCGTCAAGAAGGGATTGCAGATTGGAGCCGCGGCCGGAGACGGCGACGGCGATACGGATCCGGTCCACTCGGACAAGATAGTGGGGGCGGATCGCGGTCGTGAGGGGTGAGCGGTGATGCGTGATGAAGTGGTGGGGGACGCCGATTCCCCATCACTCCATCACCCATCACCCGTCGCCCATCACGCCCTCAGCGCACGCTGAGGGTGTAGATCCCCGCCCTCCGCTCGTCGGAGAAGTTGTTCACCACGATCTGGTACATCCCGGTCGCCGGCAGCGTGAAAACGATGCGCGAGTCGAGGTCGCCGAGCGAGTCGTCGTCCTCGGCGAGCCGCGTGCCCGTCCCGTCGAGGAGCTGGAGGTAGGTGTCGAACTCCTCCGACCGCAGCTCGATCGTCACCGACTGGCCGGCCTGGCCCTGGAAGTTCCAGACGTCGGCCCAGGTGCCGTCGTTCATCTGCCGGTCGCCGGTCTCGAGGCGGCCCTGGCGAGACTCGCCGACGGCGATGCGCGCCACCTCGCCCGGCGCCGCGATGCCGGGGATGACCGGTATCGCCTGCTGCGCGGGCGCCGGCATCGTCACGCCGGGCGCGGCCTGCGGGGCCATCGGCATCGGCTGCGGTTGCGCCATCGGCGCCGCCGCCAGGGACTGCACCTGGAGCGTGTACGGCCCCGGCGTCGTGCTCGTCGAGAAGGTGGTGATGCCGAGCCGGTACACACCGGTCACCGTGCAGGTGTGGTTGATGCGCGCGTTGAGCCCGACGTCGCCGCCGTCGTCGTCCCGCGCGACCGCGTTGCCGAAGGGGTCGAAGACGATCGCGTAGTTGTCCCAGCTGGAGAGAATGTCCATCTGGAACGCCTGGCCCGCGGTGCACTGGAACCCCCACGACTGGATCGGCTTGCCGTCCCAGCGCGCATCCATGGTCGTGAGGTTGCCGCTCACCTGCTGGTTGGCGCCGATCTGGCCCATCACGCCCGTGGGGCTCGCCATCGGCATCGGCTGCGGCTGGCCCATCGCCACGGGCGCCGTGCCGGCGAGCGACAGCACATAGTTCCCGAACAGGTCGGCCCGGTACGCCTTCGCGATGATGCGGTACATCCCCGTGTAGCCCAGCGCCTGCTGGATCAGGGAGTTGGTGCCGCCGCCTCCGTCATCGTTGTAGGCGATCTGGTTGCCGTTCTGGTCCTGGAGGATCAGGTAGGTGTCGAACTGCGGCGAGGTCATCGTGATGGTGACCGTCTGCCCCGCCTGGCCGTAGAACGTGTAGAGGTCGTAGCGGGCGTTGTCCCCCCAAGTCAGGTCGCTGACCGTGAGCGTTCCCTGCACCGACTGGCCGACGGCGAGCTGCATCTGCGCGCTCGCCCGCGCGCTCACCGCGAGCGAGCAACCGGCGGCGAGACCCAGGGCCAAGAGGGCCCTGTTCGTACGGGTCATGGGATCTCTTCCTCCTCGAAGTGGCGCGTGGGTAACGGATTCCGTCCAGGGAACACCGCAATATGTCGGCCGGGAAAGGGGGGAGCAATGGCATGGGAGGACTGGTGGGAGTGACGGGGGTCACACGCGAATAGACAGAAGGGGAGTGAGGGGACGGAGGGGTGTAAGGGGAGTGAGGCGGCGGGTGGGTCAGAGTGTCCCGTGGAGGGCTCTTACCACTTCCTCCGCATCTCCCGGGAGGAGTGTGCGGACGTCGAGGACGAGACGTGAAGCGGTCACCGTGGCAACCACCGGGACCGCTCGGGAGCGCAGGCGGGTGGCGAGCGTGGAGGGGGTGAGGCCGTCCGGCCGCAGGGCGACGCCCCAGGAGTCCAACTCGAACCCCGGGAAAGCGCCGCCGCCCACCGCGGCGCGGGTCGGGACGACCTGCGCTCGCGCGGCCTCCGGGAGGAGCGCCGCGAGCCGCCGCGCCTCGGCCTCCAGCGCGGCGGTCCCGGCGGTGAGCATCGCCAGCGCCGGGATCTCGCGCCGCGCCGCCGCCGGGTCGCGGTAGAGCCGCAGCGTCGCGGCGAGTCCCGCCAGGGTGAGCTTGTCGGCCCGCATCGCGCGCGCCAGCGGGTGCGCGCGGCACCCAGCGACGAACCGCTTCGTGCCGACGAGGATCCCCGCCTGCGGTCCGCCGAGGAGCTTGTCGCCGCTGAAGAGCGTGACCGCCGCGCCGGCCTTCACGCCGTCCCGGACGGTAGGCTCGCCGGTGAGCCCCGCATCGGAGAGGTCGAGCATCAGCCCGCCGCCGAGGTCGAAGAGCACCGGAGCGTGGCGCCGCTTCCCCAGCGCCACCAGCTCCTCGAGCGTCGCCTCCTCCGTGAACCCGACGAGCCGGAAGTTGGAACGGTGCACCTTGAGGATGACGGTCTTCGCGGTGCCTCCGTGCCCCGGCGCCCCGGTGCCCGCCCGGGCCAGGACACGGGCGTAGTCCGCCACCCTGGTCCGATTGGTCGTCCCCACCTCCACCAGCCGGGCGCCGCTCGTCTCCATGATCTCGGGGATGCGGAAGCCGCCGCCGATCTCGATCAGCTCGCCGCGCGAGACGACCGCCGCGCCGCCCGCGGCCGACGCCGCGAGCGCCAGCACCAACGCGCCCGCCGCGTTGTTCACGACCAGCGCGTCCTCGGCGCCCGTGAGTTCCCTGAGGAGGGCGGCGCCATGCACGTGGCGGCTGCCGCGCGTCCCCGTGGCGGCATCGTACTCGAGCGAGCTGTAGCCCGCGGCCGCGGCCGCGATCGCCTCCATGGCCGCCGCGGCCAGCGGCGCGCGTCCAAGGTTGGTGTGCAGCACGACCCCGGTCGCGTTGACGCACCGCCGCAGCGTCGGCGTCGTGAGCGCCTCGAGCCTCGCCGCGACCAGCTCGTTCCAGTCGGCGCCCCCCAACGCGCTGTGCGCCCGTGCGCCGGTGCGGCGGTGCGCCTGCGCCCCGGTATCCCGGTGCCCCTGTCCCTCCGTGCCGGCGCGCCTCCGCTCCTCCGCCACCGCCTCCCGCACCGCCCTCACCAGGAGCGACCGCGGGTGCCCCTCGCCGAGGGCCGCGATCGCCGGGCGGCGGAGCAGCGCGTCCACCGAGGGGAGGGTGCGGCGCCTGTCGTTCACGGACGTGTCCGGGCCGTGTCGCGGCGCGTCGTGTCGCCGGGCGCGCGGGCGCGGCCGGTGTCGGCCGGCGTCGCCCGCTCCTGCGGCCGCTGCGGCGCGCTGGCGCGGAGCCGGCCGCGCGAGCTGTTCGGCACGCCGGTGAGGCCCAGCACGCCGGTGACGCGGACCTCGTAGCGCGTGTCGGGAATGAGCGGCGCCTCGAGCCGCAGGAAGCGCACGTCGGTGGGGAGCGGGCGGCGCGCCAGCATCTTCTGCGCGCGCGTGGAGTCGAGCGGCGGGGTGGCGCCGGGGCGCCGGGCGGCGCGGTCCGCCGCACCCGGGACCGGGCGCGGAGCGGGGGCGGCCGC
>CAYLJK010000245.1:0-4604 GCA_964383975.1 uncultured Gemmatimonadales bacterium
TCTGGTACGTGTACCACTCGGTCCGGCCCGACGCCGCCAGCGCCACCCCGGAGCAGGCCGCCGTCTCCGACGCGCGCCGCGAGCGCCTCGCGCCGGCGCTCATCATCGCGTACGCCCTGGTCATGACCCTGCTGGCCTTCGACCTGGTCATGGCCCTGGCGCCGCACTGGCTTTCCAACCTGCTCGGCGGCTTCTTCTTCATGGGCGCGTGGCTCACCGGACTCACGAGCGTCACGCTGCTCACGCTGTTCGCTCGCCGGCATTTCGGCCTCGAGGACCTCCTCTCGACCGACCACCTGCACGACCTCGGCAAGCTGGTCTTCGGCTTCACCGTCTTCTGGGCGTACCTCTTCTTCTCGCAGTTCCTCGTCATCTGGTACGGGAACCTGCCGGAGGAGACCAGCTTCCTCTACTTGCGCATGCTCAGGCCCGAGTGGTACGGCATCTCGGTCGTGATGCTCGTGCTGGTGTTCCTGCTGCCGTTCTGGGGACTCATCGGCATCAAACCGAAGCGGACGCCGGCCATCCTCGCCACGTTCGCGGTCATCTCGCTGGCGGGGATGTGGGTGGACCGCTACGTCCTCGTGGTCCCGTCGGTGATGCAGAGCGCCCCCGAGCTGCCGCTCGGCTGGCAGGAGGTCGGCATCACCGCCGGCTTCTTCGGTCTCTGGGGGCTGTCCTACCTGTGGTTCGCGGCCCGCTATCCGCTCATCAGTCCGCACTACGTCGGGAAGATGCCCGCGAGGCAGGGGCATTGAGCTCAGCCGCGAGGCGGGAATCAGGCATCGGGTCGGGGAATCGCGACGCATGTTGATGGGGCGGGGGACCGCCCCATCGGGCTTCCGGGAGGAGGACAAGGTGTACCAGTCGCTCAAGGAGTTCGTGGACGGATGGGCGTACGAGAGCGGGGCGACGCTCAAGCTGCTGCGCGCCCTGACCGACGCCTCCCTGGCGCAGGCGGTGGGGCCCGCCGGACGGACGCTGGGGCGGCTGGCGTGGCACGTCACGTCCTCGGTGGCTGAGATGGGTGGCCACATGGGCCTCGACGTGCGCACGCCGTCCCAAGGCGAGGACGTCGTGCCGCCCCGGGCCGCGGACATCGCGGACGCCTACGAGGCGGCCTCGGCGTCGTTCGTCGAGGCGCTGCGCCGGCAGTGGACCGACGACATGCTGGCCGGCATGATCCCGATGTACGGGGAGCAGTGGAGCCGCGGCATGGCGCTCGGGGTGCTGATCCTCCACCAGTGCCACCACCGCGGCCAGATGACGGTGCTCATGCGGCAGGCCGGCCTCCCGGTCGCCGGCGTGTACGGCCCGTCGAAGGAGGAGTGGGCCGCGATGGGGATGGAGGCGCAGGCCTGAGGCCCGCCCCTCAGCCGCGCGCCGCCGCCTCGATCTCGTCCGCCGCCTTCCGCAGGATCTCCACGATGCGGCGCTTCCGCTCGTCGTCGGCGCCGGCGCGCCATGCCTGGCGGTACGCCTGGGCCGCGATCCGCGCCATCGCCTCGTGCAGGTCCCCCATCGCGCCACCGGCCACCGAGCGCACGGCATCGCGCACCCGGTCGAGGATGTCGTCGAGCGTGTCGCGGTGCTCCTCCAGAAAGCGTTCACCCTCCGGCGTGATGTGGTAGACCTTCTTCCCCTCCGTCTCCACGATCCGCACGAAGCCCTGGTCCTCCAGCAGCTGGAGCGTGGGGTACACCGTGCCGGCCGACGGCGTGTACCAGCCGCCCAGCATCTCCTCGAGCGCCTTCATGATCTCGTAGCCGTGGCGCGGCTTCTCCCGCAGGAGCCGCAGGATCACGTACTTCATCTCCCCCGATTCGAACATCTGCTGGCGCCTGCGTCCCCGGCCCGGTCGCCCCTCCGGCGGCCAGCAGAACGCCCACGCTCGCGGGCCGAACCCCGCGGCGAAGATGCGGCCGAATCCCAGGTCCCAGTCGTCCCGCGTCATAGTCGTCTCCTGTTGCGACACATCGTACGCTATATCGTACGGTATATCGCACAAGATCGCAAGGCCCGCCAGGGTCGGCCCAGCCGGCGGTCCACGCACCTCGCGGCGACCACTCCACGCCGCGCGGGCCCGCGCTTCTGGCCGGCGTGAACTGGCTCCTCGTCGCCATCCTGGCGTACCTCGCGGCCCAACTGGCCGTCGGAATCGTGGTTGCGCCACGCATCCGCACGGAGGACGACTACCTCGTCGCGGGGCGGCGGCTCGGCTACCCGCTCACAACCTTCTCGATCTTCGCCACGTGGTTCGGCGCGGAGACGTGCCTGGCGTCGGCCGGTCGGGCGTGGGCGGAGGGCGTCTCCCTCACGACCGCCGAGCCGTTCGGGTACGGGCTCTGCCTGATCGTGATGGGGCTGATCTTCGCGCGGCCGCTGTGGGACCGCCGGCTCACGACGCTCGCGGACCTGTTCCGCACGCGGTACTCACCGGGGGTCGAGCGGCTCGCCGCGATGGTGATCATCCCGAGTTCCATCCTCTGGGCGGGCGCGCAGCTGCGCGGCTTCGGTCACGTGCTGACCACCGTCACGGCCGTGCCGCTGGCGACGGCGATCGCCGTCGCCAGCGGCTTCTGCGTGCTCTACACCGCGTTCGGGGGCCTCCTGGCCGATGCCATCACCGACCTGCTCCAGGGGATCGTGCTCACCGTCGGCCTCGCGGTGCTCGCGGTCGCGGTCGTGGTGCGGCAGGGAGGCCCGGCGGCGGCGCTGGCGGCGGTGGACACCGCGCGCATCGGTCTCGTGGCCCCCGGGGCGGACGCCTCGCTCCTCGGCGTGCTCGAGGAGTGGAGCATCCCGGTGGTCGGCTCCGTCGTGGCGGCGGAGCTGGTCTCGCGGGTCTTCGCGGCGCGCTCGCGGCAGGTGGCGCGCAACGCGGCGCTGCTGGCCGGCGGCATGTACATCCTGGTGGGCCTGCTCCCGCTGGTCGTCGGTCTGTCAGCCGGCGCGCTCGTCCCGGCCCTCGCCGACCGCGAGGCGTTTCTGCCCGCCGTCGCGCAGCAAGTGCTGCACCCGGTCCTCTACGTCGTCTTCGCCGGCGGCATCATCTCGGCGATCCTCTCGACGGTGGACACGATCCTCTTGGTCTCGGGCGGGCTCGCGACGCACAACCTGCTCGCCCCGCTGCTGCGCATCCGCGAGGAGCGGACCCGGCTGCGGCTCAATCGGGTGGGCGTCGTCGTCTTCGGCCTGATCGCGTACGCGCTCGCCGTCGCCGGTCGCAGCGTCGGCGCCCTCGTCGAGCAGGCCTCGGCGTTCGGGTCGGCCGGGCTGGTCGTGGTGGTGGCTTTTGGCCTGCGTTCGACGGTCGGCGGGCCCCGCGCGGCAGCGGCCGCGCTCCTTGCCGGTCTCCTGGCGTATGTGGGCGGGCTCGCCGCCGCGGCGCCCTACCCGTTCCTCACGTCGCTCGCCGCCGCGCTGCTGGCCTACCTCGGTGGCACCGTGCTTGAGACGGCGGTCGCCCGCCGCCGGAAGGTCGCGGATGTCTGACCTCCTCCTCCCCCTCGGCCTTGTCGTCGCCGGGCTCCTCATGCTGCTGGCCGGCGGAGAGGTCCTGCTGCGCGGCGCCGTGTCGCTGTCCGTGCTGCTGCGGCTCACACCGGCGGTGATCGGTCTGACCGTCGTGGCGGCCGGCACCTCGGTGCCGGAGCTCGCGGTGAGCACCCTCGCCTCGTGGCGGGGCAGCACGGACAACGCGGTCGGCAATGTGGTGGGCTCGAACATCCTGAACATCGCGGTCATCCTGGGCCTCGCAGCGCTGGTGCGGCCGCCGGCGATCACGGGCAACACGATCCGGCTCGAGTACCCGGTGATGGCATTGGTGACGCTGCTGGCGGTCGCCGTGTGCCAGGACGGAACCGTGAGCCGGCTGGACGCGGTGCTCTTCCTCGCCACGTATGTGCTGTTCACCACCTACCTGGTGGGCCTCGTGCGGCGGCAGGTGAGCGAAACCGAGGCGAGAGGATTCCGGGAGGAGGTGGCGGCGATGGCCGAGCCCGCGCGGCACGCGCGCGGTGCGCTCATGAGCCTCGGCCTGGTCCTCGGCGGGGTGGTGCTGCTGGGGTCGGGTGCCGACGCCACGGTGCGAGGCGCCGTTGCGCTGGCCCGGCTCATCGGGTGGTCGGAGCGGCTGATCGGCCTGACGGTCGTGGCCG
This sequence comes from uncultured Gemmatimonadales bacterium, assembly GCA_964383975.1. Taxonomy (GTDB): domain Bacteria; phylum Gemmatimonadota; class Gemmatimonadetes; order Gemmatimonadales; family JACORV01; genus DASXPG01. Next base: position 4,161 of record CAYLJK010000245.1, read on the forward strand.
TCGGGACGAGCCTCCCCGAGGTCGTCACGTCCGTCCTCTCGAGTGCCCGGGGCCGGGACGACATCGCCGTCGCGAACGTGATCGGGTCGAACCTCTTCAACCTCCTCGCCATCCTGGGGACCGCCGCCCTGATCAGCCCGCTCGCGGTGCATCCGGTCATCATCAGGAGCGACCTCTGGTGGATGCTGGGGGTGACCCTCCTCCTCTTCCCGCTGGTGGCGACGGGGCGGCGCATCTCGCGCCTGGAGGGACTGGTGCTGCTGGCGGCGTACGGCGTCTACCTGGTGTCCCTCCTGCGGCGCGGCGCGTGACCGGGATCGCATGGCGCGTCCCTATTGGCCGCCCGTGCCCGTGACCATACCTTAGAGCCTCATGGCCGACACCCCCTACGTCATCGTCGGCGGCGGTCTCGCCGCCGCCAGTGCCATCGACGGGATCCGCGAG
>CAYLJK010000246.1:0-4569 GCA_964383975.1 uncultured Gemmatimonadales bacterium
ATCCCGGCGAGCGGACAGCTGTTCGTCTCGGTGCGCGACGAGGACCAGGGCCGCTGCCGTACGTGTCAGAGCGTTCATCGTCCCTCCGATGGAATGGTCGCCGCGGTCACCCGCCGCGGCCTGCCGAAATACCGGGGCCGATCCTGCGCGGCACCGTGACCCCCGTCACCCCGCCGCGCCGGGAGCCTGCGTCCCCCGCGCGGTGCGACCTGCATCACGCCGCGCCTAGCGCGCCGCTCGCGTGATCACCCCTTCATACGTCACGCTGGTCGTCGAGTAGAGGCCCATCGTCAGCCCCGTGACCAGCACGTCCGACCACCGCTTCCGCGCGTGGATGCGCAGCTCGTGCACCGCCGCGCCCGCGCCCAACTGCCGCGCGAGCGCCTCCTGAAGGCTCGGCCGGCGCGCCGGCACCAGGCCCCACAGCAGGTGCGACGCGCGCGTCGTCACCCGGAAGGTGTCGCCGGGCACCGGCTGCGCCAGGGGCTCGGCCAAGGTCACCGGCACGCCAAGCGTGCGGGTGCTGAACTCGTAGCTGCATGCCGCCGTCCCCAGGGCCAGGCACACGGCCAGCGCCCACGGGAGGCGGGACGATCGGCTCGGTGGCATCGGGTGCGCGCGCAACGATCGCGGCGGGCCGGCGGCGCCGGCCCCCCGACGGATCGTCCTCACATCCCCGGAACGCGGAAGTTGAAGTGCGCCCCGATGCCCCAGGTATAGCCCTTGTCGCCCCAGTCGTAGGCCGCGTGCAAACCCAGCCCGAGGATCAGGTTGAAGTCGGCGCCGACCGAGACGCGGACCTCCTCCAGCTCCCCGAAGTCGTAATAGAGCACGCCGTACGGCTTCAGCGGGAACAGCGGGGGGCTGAAGCGCACGTTGGCGCCGACCGGGATGAAGTCGCTGCTGACGCCGCCGAACTCCACCCGGTTGTAGCCCGCCTGCACACCGATGGCGATCGGATTGAGTCCGCCGCCGAACAGGTGCATCCCCGCCTGTGCGCCGTACGTCAGTTCCGCGTCCACGTTCGTGATGTCGGGATCGGCGCTGCCGACCGTGGCCTGCACGCCGATGCGGCCGAGGCCCAGACCACCGCTGAGCGCGTACGTCTTGCCGCCGCCCTCCGGGAACCCGATGTCCGCCATCGCCGAGATGCCCGTCCCCCCACGCACCGGGTAGAGCGGAACGCCCTGGGCGATCTGCGCGGCGGCCGTGGACACCGAGCCGCCCCCCAGGAGCGCGAGAACTGCCAACGTACCGAACCGCCTCATGCCTGACCTCCGGAGAAGGTTGCCGGGGAAGCCCCGGCCGCAATCCTCCCAAAATACAGGAGCGCCCCGAAAACGCACGGGGCCCGCCCCCCGTCACGGTGGGCGGGCCCCCGCCGGCCGGATCTGACCGGGCTCACCCGGCGCCCTCGGGTGTCTCAAGGGCCGTCGCCTGCTCGGCCACCACCCGGACCACGTTGCCCCGCACCTGGATGAACCCGCCGGCGACCCGGAAGTGCCGGTCGCCGCGCTCGGTGCGCACCGTGAGCATCCCGCTCCCCAGCAGCGCCAGCATCGGCGCGTGCCGCGGCAGGATCCCCACCAGGCCGTCGTACGCCGGGGCCACGACGGCGGTCGTGTGGCCCTCGAACAGGACCTGCTCCGGCGAGACGACAACGGTGTTCACGCGTGGGCGGCCTCGATGCGCCTGGCGTTCTCGATGACCTCGTCGATCCCGCCCGCCATGAAGAACGCCTGCTCCGGCAGCTCGTCGAACTCCCCGTTCACCACCCGCTCGAACGACTCGATCGTGTCCGCCAGCTTCACGTACTTCCCGGCGATGCCGGTGAACTGCTCGGCGACGTGGAACGGCTGCGACAGGAAGCGCTGCAGCCGCCGCGCCCGGGCCACGATCACCTTGTCCTCCTCCGACAGCTCGTCCATGCCGAGGATGGCGATGATGTCCTGGAGGTCCTTGTAGCGTTGCAGCGTCTGCTGCACCGCCGTCGCGGCGCGGTAGTGGCGCTCCCCGAGGTACTGCGCATCGAGGATGCGGCTCGACGAGTCGAGCGGATCCACGGCGGGGTAGATCCCGAGCGCCGCGATGTCGCGGGAGAGCACGACGGTGGCGTCGAGGTGGCTGAACGCCGTCGCCGGCGCGGGGTCGGTCAGGTCGTCGGCCGGCACGTAGATCGCCTGCACCGAGGTGATCGAGCCGGTGCGCGTCGAGGTGATCCGCTCCTGGAGGTCGCCCATCTCGTTCGCGAGGGTCGGCTGGTAGCCGACCGCGCTCGGCATGCGTCCGAGCAGCGCCGAGACCTCCGAGCCGGCCTGCGTGAAGCGGAAGATGTTGTCGATGAAGACCAGCACGTCCTGGCGCTCGACATCGCGGAAGTACTCGGCGACGGTGAGACCCGAGAGCCCGACGCGCATGCGCGCGCCCGGCGGCTCGTTCATCTGGCCGTAGATGAGCGCCACCGAGTCGAGGACGTTGCTCTCCTTCATCTCGATCCAGAGGTCGTTCCCCTCGCGGGTGCGCTCGCCGACGCCGCAGAACACCGACCGGCCGCCGTGCCCCTTCTGGACGTTGTTGATCAGCTCCATGATGACGACGGTCTTGCCGACGCCGGCCCCGCCGAACAGGCCGATCTTGCCGCCCTTCACGAACGGGGCGATGAGATCGATGACCTTGATACCGGTCTCGAAGATCTCCGTCTTCGGCTCCAGGTCCGTGAACCTCGGCGGCTCGCGGTGGATCGGCCAGCGCTCGGCGTCCCCGGGGACCGGTGGGCCGCCGTCCACCGGCTCGCCGAGCACGTTCAGGATGCGGCCGAGCGCCGCCTTGCCGACGGGGACCGCGATCGGGCCGCCCGTGTCCAGGGCGTCCATCCCGCGCACGACGCCGTCGGTGGAGGACATCGCCACCGCCCGCACCTGGTTGCGCCCGATGTGCTGCTGCACCTCCGCCACCAGGCGGACGCCCCCCGACTCCACGCGCAGCGCGGTGTACAGCTCCGGGAGCCGCTCCGGCTCGAACTCCACGTCGAGGACCGGGCCGATGACCTGCACCACTTTCCCGATGTTCTGCGCCATGCTCCCTCTGTGCGCCTGTGCGCCTGTGCCCGCCTAGCCCTGCAGCGCCGCCGCGCCGCCCACGATCTCCGCGATCTCCTGCGTGATCTGGCCCTGGCGCGCGCGGTTGTAGCTGCGCGTGAGGATGCTCAGCATCTCCCCCGCGTTGTCCGTCGCGTTCTTCATCGCCGTCCGGCGCGCCCCCTGCTCCGAGGCCGCCGTCTCCACCAGCGCGCGGTACACCTGGTTGCGCACGTAGAGCGGCAGCAGCGAGCCGAGGATGGCGCCGGCCGCCGGCCGGAGGATGTAGTCCGGCGCACGTCCGCGGACGCCGCCCGCCGGTGTGACCGGCAGCACCCGCAGCACCGCCGGCGGGGTCGAGAGCGCGGAGCGGAAGTTCGCGTACACGACGTCGAGCGACGCCAGCGTTCCCGCCTCGAAGGCCGCCATCAGCGGCGCGACCAACTCCTCCGCGTGCGCCGCCGCCGGCCGGTCGCCGATGTCGAGCCGCGCCAGCGCCAGCGCGCGGCCGGTGTACTGGAAGTAGCGGATGCCCTTCTTGCCCACCGCGTGGAGGTCCACCGTGAGCCCCTCCGCTTCCAGCCGTGCCACCGTGGCACGGGCCGTCCGGATGAGGTTCGCGTTGAACGCGCCCGCCAGGCCCCGGTTCGACGTGATGAGCAGCACCGCCGCCCGGGCGGGCCCGCCCTTCGCCGGCGGCTCCGGCTGCCGCAGCAGCGGATAACGCTCGGCCAGATCCGGCGTCAGCAGGTCCCCGATGGTCGCCGCCAGCGCCTGGGAGTACGGCCGCGCCGCCACGACGCGGTCCTGGGCCCGCTTGAGCTTGGACGTCGCCACCATCTCCATCGTGCGCGTGATCTTGCGCGTGTTCTCGATGGAGCGGATGCGCCGCCGGAGGGTGCGGGGCTTCGCCATCCTACCGCGCGGCCGCGCGCGCCGCCTTCGCCGGCGCGGCGGAGGCGCGCAGCGCCTTGTACGCCTCGATCGCCTTCCGCAGCCGCGCCGTCAGGTCGTCCGTCAGGACCTTCCGCTCCCGCAGCTCCGCGGACACGTCGGCGTGGTTGGCGGCCATGAACTCGTGGAACCCCTTCTCCCACGCCTGCACGTCCTCGATCTCGACGTCGTCGAGGAAGCCGTTCGTCACCGCGTAGATGATCTCGACCTGCTGCGCCACGTCCATCGGCTGGAACTGTCCCTGCTTCAGCACCTCCACGGTGCGCCGGCCGCGCGCCAACTGGCGCAGCGTGGCGGCGTCGAGGTCAGAGCCGAACTGGGCGAACGCCTCCAGCTCGCGGAACTGGGCGAGGTCGAGGCGCAGGCGGCCGGCCACCTGCTTCATCGCCTTGATCTGCGCGTTGCCGCCCACCCGGCTCACCGAGATGCCCACGTTGATGGCGGGACGCACGTTCGAGTAGAACAGATCGCTCTCGAGGAAGATCTGGCCGTCGGTGATCGAGATGACGTTCGTCGGGATGTACGCCGAGACGTCGCC
>CAYLJK010000247.1:0-4568 GCA_964383975.1 uncultured Gemmatimonadales bacterium
CGGCGGCCCAGGTGAACGTGATGCTCCCCGGCGAGAGGCCGATCGCCGGGGCCGGCGCCGCACCGACCGTGATGATCGCGGTGTCCCGGAGCGCCGAGCGCGCGACACTCGTGACGACGACGGGCGCCGTCCCGTCCGCGACGCCGGTGACCAGGCCGAGCGCGCTGACGCGCGCGACGGCCGTGTCGAGGCTCCGCCACCGCACCGGTACGTCCGCCTCCGGCATCGGCGCGTCGTTGTCCCACCCGGTGAACGTGAGCTGGAGCGTGCCGGCGGGCGCGATCGTCGCCGCAGCCGGCGCGACCGTGATCGAGTCGATGCCGGCGCCCGGCCCGACGTAGCTCGCGGGGACCGGCGTCGGCGGCGTCGGCACGCCGGCCTTGACCGCGACCGTCTGCGTCCCCTGATAGAGGAGCTGCCCCGTCTGCGAGCTGTATCCCCGGAAGTCCAGTTGGATCGTGTCCTCGGCGCCGCCGATCTCCACGGTCAGGGCCAGCACGATGGAGTCCTGGCCCGGCGGGATCACGATGGACGTGTCCCGCGGCGCCGCTGGGGGGTTGACGATCGTGATCACGAACGAGTCGACGTCGGTGCCCTCGCCGGCGAGCAGCGCCGCGCCCTCGAAGACCGGCACGAGGCTGATCGTCGCCCGACCGCCGCCCGGACCGACGGCCTCGAAGCACCCCAGCAGCCCGGCCGCCAGCGTAGCGGCGAGCGCCGCGCGACGCATCAGAACGCGGCCCGCACCGACAGCCCGGCGCTCACGCCGCTGTACCCGATGTCCCCGGCGGGATCCTTCACCGTGCCCAGGTCTACCCGCACCCCCGGTGCGACGATGAACCGGCCGGCGGTCAGCGCCAGGCGCACCCCGGCGCTGTACTGGCTGCCGGCGGATGCGAGCGATGTGGCGCCCTGGAACTGCTGACGCATCTCGAGCGACGGCCGCAGCGTATGGCGGCCGATCCGGAAGCCGCCGACCGCGCCGAGCGCGACGGTGTTCTCCTTGCGCGCGGCGGCGAAGGCGGCGGACGAGTCCACGCTGCGGTGGATGTCCCACGCGTAGAAGGCCAGCGTGTGGTTCCCGACGGGGAGGTTCCACGACGCCTGGGTGATGAGCCGCTGGCCGGGGCTGAACCGGTCGGCCCCGAACTCGTCACGCGAGAAGGTGCTGTACGTGACGCCGACGGCGAAGCGTCCCTGGCCGATCAGGCGGTCCACGCCCACGCGGACGCGGTACTCCGCCCCCGGTTTCAGGGTGAGGTTCGTGTCCGCCACCGGCTCGTAGGATCCGTTGTACCGAAAGCTGCCCGCGAGCCCGAGGGCCCACGGACCGAGCGGCTGCGCCAGCGCGACGCCGGTCGTCACGTTCATGCCCGCGCCGAAGCTCGTCACCGGGAACGGGATCAGGTCGGTCGCGACGGCCCCGGCCAGGAAGATCTGGTCCCCCTCAAGCGTGGCCGTGCCGGTCGGGAGGTTCACGGCGAGCGTCAGTGCGACCGCGTCGGGGACGACCTGGAGGCCAGCCCGTACGATCAAGTCGGTGAGCCCACTGAGGGTGGTGCTGGCGCCGGCGTCGTCGGTGCGCTCGGCGCTCACGAAGTAGGTGCCCGCGTCCAGCGTCAGGCGCGACGTGAGCTGGACGACGGCGCCCATCGGCACCACCATCTCGCGCACCGTCTTCGTCCCGATGCCCGAGTCGAACGACACCGTGTAGTACTCGAATCCGCTGTAGACCCGCCGGTCCCGCTGCTGCGCGGACGCCGGGACCGCCGCGGCGCACGCCGCCGCGAACAGGAGCAGGGGAGGCGCGCGCATCACGGCCTCCGAATGACGATGATGATGGTGCCCAGCACGGGCCGCACCCCTTCGGTGCCCGTCCCCTCGGACGTGAGGTCGCGCTCCCGCGGCGGGACCGACGGCTGGAGCTCGATCTCGCTCGAGAGCTGCGCCACGCTGGTCGGCGTGATGTTGTTCGATGCGCTGGCCAGGGCGTCCCGCCGCAGGTCCTCGGTGACGCCGCCCGTCTCGGTGCTCACGTTCTGGTTGACGGCCACGTCCACGTCCTGCACCGACTGCTCGGACGCCGTCTGCAGGTCGGCGACCTCGCCCGCGCTCTGCGACGCGGACAGGAACGATGGATCGATCCGCTGCGCTTCCTCGTAAAAGCTGCGCGCCGCGCCGAAGTCGCCGCGGTCCTCGGCCTCGAGCCCGCGGCTCCACGCCAGGAACGCCTGGAGGTTCTGGGTGGGACGCTGTTCGATGGCCGCCCGCTCGGCGTCGGTCAGCTGGATGCCGAGGCCTCTGAAGATATCGAGGACGAGCATCTTCTCGATGTCGAAGAGCGCCTCCAGGCGGTCTGACGCCGTCGCCGTCGCGGCGACGCCGGTCGTGGTCACATCCACCACCGCAGCGTCGGCGCGCAGCGCCTGCTCGCGGTCCAGCAGCGAACCCTGCACCACGCGCTGCGCGCGCAGCAGGCGGCCGCTCCGCGCCGCCGTCGTCGGGTCCGCCCGCCCCTCCTCGGCGAGCCGCAGCTCGTCGAGCAGGGCCTGCATCCGCTCGCGCTCCAGCACGCGCACCTGGCGCGACTTCGCCAGGTCCGTCACCATCAGCTGCGCGAGGCCCCGGGTCAGCGGCCGGATCTCCTCGTTCGTCCCGCTGTACGCGAACGGCATCACGGCGATCGTGTTGGGCTCGGGCTCCGCGCCGGCCAGTTGCGCCTCCTGGGCCAGCGCTTGGCGCGCCTGGTACTCCAGCTCCCGCCGCCCCACCAGCGCGAGCCGCTGCCGCGCCGCGCTGCGCAGCTCCCCGCTGCGTCCGACCTCCAGGTACCGCCCGTACGCCACCCGCGCCGCCGGGAAGTCGCCCTGCGACTCCGTCGTCATGCCGAGGTAGATGGCCGCGATCCCGTTGCGCGGATCGGCCGCGACCGCGGAATCGAGCACCTGCCGTGCCTCGTCGAGCCGGCTCGCCCGGAAGTACCCCACCCCGAGCCGTGTGCGGGTCGCCTCATCGGCCGGACGCTCCGCCCGGGCCGCCTCAAGCGCGGGGATCGCCTCCGGCGTCACATCGCTCAGGCGTAGGGCCCCGCCGCCGCCACAGGCGGTCGCGATCGGCGCGAGAGTGAAGAGGAGCGCGCAGCGCGCGCGGGCGGTGATATCCATGGTGTGACGCCTCGTATCGATCGTGCGCGGGGAAGTGCGAATATGCAGGTCCGCGAAGGGGCCTGCAAGGCGCGCATCTCACCGTCGCTGGAGGGTATGCGCCCGTCACGGACCGCCGCCGTGACAGTCGTCACCGGCCCCCCGGCGCCGCACCCCCGGGGGGCAAGCGCCGCGCCGCCCCCGGGCGTACGACCCGGAGGCGGCGCGTCGGTCAGCGAGGACTCAGCGGGCCTGGACCGTGATCCGCCCCGTCATCCCCAGCGCCTTGTGCGGCAGACAGAAATAGTCGTAGATGCCGACCGGCGCCCCGGCGAAGCTGATGCGATAGGTCTCGTTCGGCCGGGTGAACATCGGGCTCTGCAACGGACCCATCCGGTTCGGCATGTTGCGGTTCAGCACCTCGGCCGCCCCGGCCGGAATCCGCTGCGGCTCGAACTGCACGTTGTGCGGAAACCCGTTCACATTCACGAACTCGACCACATCCCCCACCTTCACGGTGAAGTTGGCCGGCTCGAACACGTAGCGCGCGCCCACCTGCTTCATCTGTACCCGCAGCACGGGCTGCCCGCCGGCCGGCGGCGGGGTGGCCGGCCGCGCCTGGGCCGAGACGCTGGCCGCCGCACACAGGGCAAGGGCCGGGATCGTCAGGACTGCCTGCCGCTTCATACGTTTCACAGCTCCGTCAAGAGAAGGGCGCCGTTCGGGCGCGTACAGTACCCCGGCTCATACCGAAAGGTCGCTGAGGGGGGTTGTGAAATCTTTCACATCATCACCCGCCGGGCAAGCGGGCCGGGAAGCGGTGTTTGCGCGCGGTTTCCGGCCCGGGTTAGCTTACGATGCTCCGCCCGACGGGGCGCAACTTCACGACGCGGGAGAGCGGGTTATACGTGGCCGGCGACGCCATTCAGATGATGGGGACCATCACAGAGGTCCTCCCCAACACGACCTTCCGCGTGGAACTCGAGAACGGGCACGAGATCCTCGCCTATGTCTCGGGCAAGATGCGCAAGAACTACATCCGGATCCTGCAGGGCGACCGCGTGCAGGTCGAGCTCTCGCCCTACGACCTCACCCGCGGCCGCATCACGTACCGCTACAAGTAGGCCGGGCCGTCCGGCCCGCGGACGGGGCGGGGCGCCCCGAGGGGCGCCCCGCTCCGTCTCCAACTCCTGATCGGCGCCTACTCGGGCGCGCTCCCGATCCGCCCCCACCGGATGGCGGTGAGGAACGGCAGCGCCCGGTACGACGCGCCGTCGAACGAGTAGTACACAAATAGTGGTCGGCCGCGGATCACGCGCCGGTCCACAAACCCCCAGTACCGCGAGTCGTACGAGTTGTCGCGGTTGTCGCCCATCACGAAGAACTGTCCCGCGGGGACGACCAGCGGGCCCCAGCTGTCCCGCG
>CAYLJK010000248.1:0-4558 GCA_964383975.1 uncultured Gemmatimonadales bacterium
TCGGTTGGGGAACTGCGCGGCCGTAGGCCATAGGGCCAAGCAATCGCCGGGCGCTGTTGCCTGTTGCCCATTGCCTAATTCCCGTTCCTCGCCCCCTCGTGCTTGAGCAGCCACTCCTTCCGGTCCAGTCCGCCGCCGTAGCCGCCGAGCGATCCGTCGCTGCGCAGCACCCGATGGCACGGCACAACGATGGCCACGGGGTTGTTGTGCAGGGCGTTGCCGGCGGCGCGGCTGGCCCTGGCGTTCCCGGCGCGGCGCGCGATCTCGGTGTAGGTGAGGACGCGCCCCGGCGGGATGCGACGGAGCTGCTCCAGCACCCGGCGCGAGAAGCCGCCAACGGCTGAGAGGTCCACGTCCAGGTCGAAGGTGAGCTGCTTCCCCGTGAAGTAGCGGTCGAGCTGGCGGCGCGCCGCATCGAGCGCGTCGGAGCGGACGACCGGCCGCTCGCCGAAGTGCCGCAGGAGGCGGCGGAGGAACCGCTCCTCGTCGGGCACGAAGTCGAGCCGCACCAGTCCAGCCGGACCGGCCGCGAGACCCAGCACGCCGACCGGCGTGTCGGTCATCATGGCGTAGCGCAGCAACTGGCCCTCCCGTCCCGTCAGCCGCCGGAACGCGCCGGTCACGATGCGCTCGAGCGCCGCGCGCTCTCCCCGTTCGGTGCTCATTGGACCTCCATCCGCAGTGTCTTCTTGGCCTGGTACACGTTCGCGCGCGCGGCCTCGATGGTGCCGCCCATGCGCTCGGCGATCTCCTCGTAGTCCAGTTCGTCCGCCACCCGCAGCGTCAGGGCGACCCGCTGGCGCGCGGGGAGCGCGGCGACCCGGAGCCACAGCGCCTCGCGACGCTCGGTGTCGCCGGTCGTCTCGCCGGGCGCGACGGCCGCGTCCTGCTCGCGGGCGGCGCTCTCCAGGGCCCGCCGCTCCCGCGCCACCGCCCGCAGGTGGTTGAGCGCCACGTTCGTCGCGATGCGGTAGAGCCAGGCCCGCTCGTTCCGTACCCCCGGTCCCAGTCGCGTCAGCGCCCGGTGCGCCCGCAGCAAGGTCTCCTGCAACAGGTCCTCAGCGGCGGCGTCATCGCGCACCAGCCGGCGCAGGTGCCGGGCCAGCTCGAGGCCGTGCATGGCGAGGAGCGCCGCGGCGCGGTCGGTGATCGTCATTCTGGAGAGTATGACACCGGTGGGATGAAAATGTGAAATGGGGAGAGAGGAGGAGAGGACAGAGGAAGGGAGGGGGCGCAAGTCCTCTCGCTTTTCCCCTCTCTCCTCCCGCTTCTACCAGCCCTCCCCAATCCCCCTCGCCACATGGTCCGCGATCGCCATGACCGTAATCATCGGATTGACGCCGCTGGAGGTCACGAAGGCGCTGGCGTCCGCCACGTAGACGCCCCGCACCTGGTGCGATTCGCCGGTCTCGCCGACGACGCTGCGGCGCGCTTCGGCGCCCATGGCGCAGCTCGCCATCTGGTGGAAGGTGATGAACGCCATGCGACAGCGGGTGTACCCGCGTGCGTCCGCCTGGGCCATGAAGCGGTCCAGCCATCCGGCCCCACCGGGCCGCGTGCGGACCGGGGGCTGCTGGAGGGTGAAGACCTCCACCGCTCCCTGCTCGGCAAGGAGCTGCGCGCCGGCGCGGATGGCCGTGCGCACGTGGCCGGCGTCGAACGGCGAGACCTCGTACTGCACGCGCGGGCGGCCGTCGCGTCCGATGACGACGCGACCGGGGTCACGGTCGCGCAGCAGGATGCCCGCGAGGCTGAGATTCGCCAAGCGGCGCAGGTCCGCCGCGTGCCGCTCCGGCCCCTCCCAGCCGAAGGCGCTGGCGGGGAGCGCGAAGTGCACGGGGAGCACCTCGAACTTCGTGCCGTAGCCGTCGTGCTGGTCGGCGAACTGGTCCGAGTAGCGCACCTGCTGGTAGCCCTGCCACGGCTCGATCCGTTCCTCGAAGAAGCCCGCGACCGCAGTGCCGGGATGGAGCCGCAGCCCGCGCCCGACGTTCGGGTTCCCAATGCCTGACCGAACGAGCAGGGCGGGGGTGTAGATGCTGCCGCATGCCGCGACCACCACGGGCGCACGTACCGTGAGCGCCACCGGCGCACCGTCGGGCCGGCGTACGCGGCCGACGACGCCGGCGGCCCGCCCCTGGGTGATGAGGATGCGTTCCACCTCGCAGCGGGTGACCAGGCGGGCCCCGGCTGCCGTCGCGTCGGCGAGATAGGTCAGCGCCGCGGACTGCTTGGCGTTGGCGCGGCAGCCGTAGCCACAGTAGCCGCAGTGTAGCGCGTCGGGGCACCCTTTCGCGTTGCGGGGGATGACGTCCACGTGCCAGCCCAGCCTGCGGCACGCCGCCTCGAACTTCCGGTCGCGCGTGACGGGGATGGACCAGTCGGTGTTCACGCCGAGGCGCTCGTCGACCCGGCGGTACGACTCGGCGATGCGCGCGCTGGAGAAGACCGACAGCCCGCTCAGCCGGTCCCACTCGGCCCGGGTGCGCTCCGGCATCGTGAAGCTCGTGGAGTAGTTGATGACCGTGCCGCCACCCAGCCCCTGGCCGGCGAGAATCGGCAACGATCCGCTTTGCGTCATGATGAGACCGCGGTCGAGGTAGCCGTGGCTGAAGCCCTCCCCCTCGATCCAGTCGAAGTCCTTCGGTGTGCGCTGCTCCCCCTTCTCCAGCACCACGACACTGCGGCCCGCCTGCGCCAGCACACCCGCGACCACGCTGCCGCCGGCCCCGGAGCCGACGACGACCACGTCACACTCCAGTGTCGTGTCGCGATCCACGGTCAGCAGCGGCAACGGGTGGTCGGTCTCGCCGGGCTCGTGCGGGAGCGGACCGGGGTAGCCGACGGCGCGCCACGTCGGGTGCGAGCCCTCCTGCGTGGGCCACGCGTAGTGGCTCACGTTGATGAGCCGCTTGATGGCCTGAAACCCGGCGCGGCGCAGCTGGATGGCGGACGATCCCATGCGGAGCAGGAAGCGGATGCGCGCGTCGGCGTCCATCGCGGCGAACGACTGCGGCCGGCCGGCGAAAAGGAGGTTGGCCAGCGGGTTGTCCAGCGCCGAGAGCAGCAGGGCGAGCCGGCTGCGAGCCTGCGGGTCCTCGACGGCATCCATGAGCGACTCGACGCGCGCGAGGAGGAAGTCGCCGCCGCCGGCGTCGGGCTCCCCGCCGGGAGGAACGAAGGTGTCGCAGAGGGCGCGGAGAACGGCCCGCTGTCCCGAGGTCAGGTCGGCCATTGGCGTGGAAGGTGCAGCCCGTGGCAGAGGGCAACAAGATGTGCCGCGGTCGGGATTGGAGCCTTCCGGCGCGGCTCCGGCGGTGAGTAGCATTGGGACCATGCTGTCCGTGCTGTCCGTCGTCCTCGCGGCGCTCGCCGCCGGTCCCCTGGAGCAGCTCCCCGACACGGCGCTGTTCCCGTCCCGCGAGGCGATGGTGCGTCTCTACACGAACTGCGACGAGGCGCGCTGGCCGGGGGGAGCGAACGAGGAGCTCGTCCCGAAGACGCTGGAGGAGCTCACGGCCGGCGTCGCGCGGCGCCGCGCCCTGGAGGAGCGCTGGCGCGCGTACTTCGCCGGGCGGGGCGGCGATTCGATCCTGCCGACGCCGCCGGACGCGTGGGTCTATCCGCTCGCGGTGCGCGGGCGCCTGCTCAACAACTACGCGAATCCGCGCGCCGACGGGCCGCACGAGGCGCTGGACATCTTCGTGCCGCGCGAGGGGACGCCGGTGCGGGCGCCGGCGAGCGGCGTGGTCGTGGCGGCCGGGGACGACTGGCAGGGTGGCTGGGTCCGGCGGCGCGGCTTCTGGTACGAGTCGGGCGGGCTGTCGCGGCGGGCGGGGAACGGCGTCATCCTCTTCGATCCGGGTTCGGGGGGCTACCACTACCTGGTGCATCTCCAGCCGGGGGTGCTGGTGCGGACCGGCGACGTGGTGCGCGCGGGCCAGGCAATCGGCCGCGTCGGGCACAGCGGCAACGCGGCGTACCCGTCCCGAGGCAGGCACCTGCACTACGCGTTCAAGCGCGCGGGGACCGGGTGCGGCGTGGAAGGCGTGCTGGTCCCGGAGAATCCGTACCGCGCCGTGCGGGCGGCGCGGAACCGGATGCGCTGATGCCGGTCGCCGACCTGGCCCGCGTGCTCCTCGATGAGCCCCGCTGGGTGGAGGCGCGCTTCATGCTGCTCCGCGGGGAGGCGACGGTCACGGGGCTGACGGGGGACCGCCGCCACTTCGTCGCCCGGTCCACGCGCTGGCCGCTCGCGGTGGTCGTGGGCCGGCCGGACCATCCCTTCATCGCCGGGGTCGCCGCGGACGCCGCCGACGACCTCGAGATCCTCGCGGCCGTGGAGCATGCGGACCACGTGGCTGCGGCCCTGGTCGCTTGGGAACGTGTGGGCGCGACTATTCATGCGTGGCCGCACGAGCGGCCGCTCCCCGGGCCGCCGCCGGGGTCGGAGGCGCGGCTGCTGGGCGCGCACGAGCGCGCCGCGCTGCGGCACATGCCCGAGGCGCTGCGGGAGGAGCTGGAGATCGGGGCCGCGTACGGTCCCGTCGCGGCCGCG
>CAYLJK010000249.1:0-4532 GCA_964383975.1 uncultured Gemmatimonadales bacterium
TCGTGATCGTCGGCGGCGGAGACTCCGCGCTCGACTGGGCGCTGAACCTCCAGGGGATCGCGCGCGAGGTCTACCTGGTTCACCGCCGCAACACCTTCCGGGCGCACCAGGCGTCGGTGGACCGGGCGCGAGCGCTCGCCGCGGAGGGCCAACTCATCATCCGGACGCCGGCGGAGGTGACCGCGCTGCACGGCGATGACCGCCTCCGCGCCGTCACCATCCTGGACACCGCGACGAAAACCGATGAGCGCGTCGAGGCCGACGCGGTCATCTCCCTGCTCGGCTTCGTCTCGCGCCTCGGCGCGATCGCGGAGTGGGGGCTCGCGCTGGAACGGGACTCGATCGTGGTGAACCAGCGGATGGAGACGAGCGAGCCGGGCATCTACGCGGCTGGCGACGTCGCGACGTACCCGGGGAAGCTCAAGCTGATCGCGACCGGCTTCGGCGAGGCGTGCACGGCGGTGAATATGGCCGTGACCTGGGCCGATCCCGGGAAGAAGGCCTTCCCGGGCCACTCCTCGAACCTCGCGATCTTCGGCGCCTCCCCGTAGCCCGGGAACGCCGTTCAGCGCTCGATGGCGGCGACGACCGCGTCGATGCGCCGCAGGGCGACGCCGTTGCGCGCGGTGTGGTTGTTGAGGAGGACCGCGAAGACCCAGGGGCGTCGCCTCTCGCCGCGTTCCAGGTACCCTGCCAGCGTGTTCACATTGCCGATGCTGCCGGTCTTCGCGCGCACCCGTCCGGCGAGCCGGGCGCCGTCGAAACGACCGCGCAGCGTGCCGCTCCGGCCGCCCACGGCCAGCGCCGAGACGAACGCCTCCGCACGCGGATGCCTGCGCATCGCCGAAAGCAGCTGCACGAGGGCGCGCGGGGCGATCAGGTTGTGGTGCGACAGCCCGCTGCCGTCCGCCAGGGTGAAGAGCGTCGAGTCCACGCGCAGCGAGTCCACCAGGAAGCGGCGCTCCACGTCGAGCCCGGCCGTCCAGCTCCCCTCGCCGCGCAGCTCCCTCCCCAGCGTCTTCAGGAGGACCTCGGCCGTCCAGTTGTCGCTCTGCTCGAGGATGGGCCGCAGCACGTCGGCGAGCGGCGGCGAGCGCCACTCGAAGAGCGACGCACCGCCCCGGGCCCCAGCTCTCGCCAGCGGGTCGTGGACACCGCGCGCGCGCCCGTCCACCGTGATCCCGAGGCCCGGCAGCGCGCGCCGCAGCGCCTCGGCGGTCCACCGCGCGCCGTCCCGGACGGCGATGACGTCGTCCACCGCGCGGCCGCCGGCCGGGATCCCTCCGACGAGGAAGACCGAATCGCTCCCCGGTGCGCGCACGAGACCCAAGGTGCGGGCGCTGTCCCGCGGCAGCGTGCGCGCCCGGTTGACCAGCACCACGGCACCGACGTCCGGCTCGAGCGCGACGAGCGGTGGTGCGCCGGCGTCCGTCGGGACGACGCGGAACCGCACCGCGTTCCCGTTCCAGCCGAGCGCGGTGACCGGTGCGGTGAAGCCCCACGCGAGGTCGCCGTTCTCCCAGTCCGGATGGACGATGGAGTCGTCGAACCACGAGGCGTCGCCGACGATGTCGCCGGCGATGCGCGCGATGCCGCGGGAGCGCAGCGAGTCCGCCCATGGCGCGAACGGGCCGCCGGGGCCGGGGTAGAACCGCTCGCCGAGGGTCGGGTCGCCGCGACCGTACACGACGAGGTCGCCGTACAGGACCGAGTCGCGGACCTCCCCGGCGGCGTGGAACGTGGTGCGGAACCGGTAGTCGGGTCCGAGGAGCACCGCGGCGGTCGCGGCGACGACGAGCTTCGCGGCCGAGGCGGGGACGAACAGCCGATCGGCGTTGCGGGTCACGAGCACGCGGTCCTGCGGATCGGCGATGACCACCCCCCACAGCGCGTGGTCGAACGGCGGCTGGTCGAGCAGGGCGGACACCCGTTGCGCCGGGGTCTGGCCCTGGGCCGCCGCACTCCGGGCGGCGAGGGCGCACAGCAGCGGGACGACGATGGGGCGGAATCGCATATGTCACAGAGTGGCAAAGCGTTGACAGCTTGCGCAAGGCTTGTGAGCATTCCACAGTGAACCGTGCCGCGGAAGCCGTGTTTCTTCTCGCCGCGCTCTCCGCGGTCCGGCTCCCCGCCCAGCAGGTCCCGCCGCCCGAACGCACGGTGCTCACGGTGAACTTCGACGGCAACCACGCGGTGGACGACCTCTCGCTCGCGGCCGCGATCTCGACGAGCGGGTCCTCGTGGACCTACCGGATGCCGATCATCCGGTCGCTCGGCATCGGGACGCGGCACGCGCTCGACGAGACCGAACTGCGGCGCGACGTGCTGCGCCTGGCGCTGTACTATCGGCAGCGGGGCTATTACGAGGCGCGGATCGACACCGTGGTCCGCCGCGGCACGGATGCCGCGCGGATCCGGTTCCGCATCACCGAGGGGCCCCCGACCCTGGTGGACTCGGTGGACCTGCGCGGGCTCGACGACACCATGCTCCCGGCGGGCCTGCGCAACGGCCTGCCGCTCCAGCCGGGGCAGCCGTTCGATCGGCTGCGGTTCGCTGAGGCCTCGGACTCGCTGGTGGCGGCGCTGCGGGACCGCGGCTACGCCTTCGCGACGGTGTTCCGGAACTACAGCGTGGACCGTCGTACCCGGCTGGCCCGCGTGGAGTACGAGATCCTGGCGGGGCCGCGCGTGCGCGTCGGCCAGACGGTGGTCGAGGGCCTCGAGCGGGTGGCGCCGCGCACCGTGCGCCGGCGGCTGGCGTTCAGGGAGGGCGGGTGGTACTCCCGCGCGGCACTGCTGGAATCGCAGCGTCGCCTCTACCAGTCCGACCTGTTCCGATTCGTGAACGTGGGGGTGGCGCCGGACTCGCTCCTGTCCGGCAGCGACACGCTGCTCCGCGTGCGGGTGCAGGTGGCGGAGGCGCCGCCGCGGGACCTGCGCGTCGGCGCGGGCTACGGCACCATCGACTGCTTCCGCGCCTCGGGCCAGGCGACGCTGCGGAACTTCCTGGGCGAGGCCCGCGCGCTCGACCTGTCGGGGCGCGTCTCGAAGCTGGGGGCCGGAGCGCCGCTCGATCTGGGGATGCGCTCCTCGCTCTGCCCGGAGCTGATCAACGACCCGTTCTCCGTGAAGCTGAACTACGACGCCTCGGTGGGGTTCACCCAGCCGGCGTTCTTCGCCCACCGGGCGACGCTAACGGTCGGCGCGTTCGCGCAGAAGCGGTCGGAGTTCCGCGCGTACCTCATCGAATCGCAAGGTGCGTCGTTCGGCGTGCGTTACGGCGTGCGCTCCAACCTGCCCGTGACGCTGGCCTACCGCCTGAGCCGCGAACGGACCACGGCCGAGCCGGCGACGTACTGCATCTACTTCGACCAGTGCGATCCGGTCCTGCTGGACCCGTTCCGCCAGACGCTGACCGCGGCGGCCGTCACCCTCGCTGCCTCGCGCACCGCGACGGACGCGCCGCTCGAGCCGACCCGCGGGACCGTGGTGTCGGCGGAGGCGACGGTCGCCTCGCGCGCGCTCGGCTCCGACGTGGTCTTCGCCCGGGCCGTCGGCGAGGCGGCGGGGTACCTGCCGCTGGGCCGCCGGAGCGTGCTCGCGCTGCGGCTGCGCGGCGGGCTGATCCGCGCCGGGCGGAGCACGATCGGGGATTCCATCCTGCGGTACGTGCCGCCGCAGGACCGATTCTACGCCGGGGGCCCGGGATCGGTGCGCGGTTTCGGGCGGAACCTCGCCGGTCCGGTCGTCTATGTCGCCGACAGCCAGCGTACGGACGGCTCGTGGGCCGGCCTGCGCTCGTCGCCGACGGGGAGCGCGGCCCTGGTGCTGGCCAACGCGGAGCTGCGCGTGCCGACGCCGATCTGGGGCGGACGCATTGCCCTTGCCGCCTACGCGGACGCGGCGCGGCTCTGGCAGCAGCAGGGGGACCGGTACACCGCCGGACGGATCGTGGTCACCCCGGGAATGGGGGTCCAGATCGGCACCCCGCTCGGGCCGATGCGGCTCGACGCGGCGTACAACGCCTACGGGCCGCAGTCGGGCCCGCTGTACCGGATCGTCGGGGCGGACCTGGTGCTGGCGGACCCCGATTTCAAGCTCCCGCCCGGTGCGACGTTCTTCTCGCGGCTGCACTGGGCGTTCAGCGTGGGGCTCGCGTTCTGATGCTGCGCCGAGCGCTCCTGGTGGTCGGCGGCGCTCTGGCCGCGGTGGTTCTGACCGGCGCGGCGTTCGGCGCGGTCGTGCTGGCCACGGCGCCCGGGCACCGCCTGGCACGTCGGTTCGCGGCGGCCGCGCTCGCACAGGCGGTGGACGGCACCGTACGGATCGGCGAGGTGCACGGCGCGCTGTGGCGGGCCGCCGACGTGCGGGACGTTGCGCTCGCGACGCGCGACGGCCAGCCGGTGATCCGGGCGGACCGCGTGCGCGTGTCGTTCGCGCTCGCGGACTTGGTGCGCGGTCGCTATCGCCTGCGTGGGATCCTGCTCTCGCGCCCGGTCGTGGTCCTCGAGCAGCGGCCCGACGGCCGGTGG
>CAYLJK010000250.1:0-4514 GCA_964383975.1 uncultured Gemmatimonadales bacterium
CCCGGCCGAGCCCATCCAGGGCCACGACCGCGACGGGCGCGCTGACCAGCAGGGCCTCCAGGTAGCGCCGCTCGCGGCTGGCCAGCGCCTTCCCGAACCGGCCGGCCAGCGCCAACTCGAGGTTCGACCTGAGTTCCGCGTGCGCCCGCAGGACGGCGAGCCTCAGCACCACGCCGAAGAGGAGCAGGAGAGCGACCGCCACCAGGTCGGCACGTCCGCGCCCATGGGCCAGCAGGCCGACGACCGTGGGGACGAGGAGTCCGCCGGCGAAGCCATGGAAGGCCCAGCGGTCGGCGATGAGCGTGTGGGTCGCCCCTCCCAGTAGTCCGGTGATCAGCGCAAGCAGAAGGGTCCAGGTCACGTCAGGCACGGCGGGGATGGCGACGGCCGCAGCGAGGCCCCACGCCAGGCCCGCCGCCACAGCCAGCAGCCGGACTGCCGGCACCAGCCGGAGGGGATCGAGGTTGCGCGAACGCGTCCACCAGCCGACCGTGCCACGCAGCACCGCGGGCGTCGTGACGGCAAGCGCGCCCAGGACCAGCGCCGCGTGCGGCAGATAAGCCCAGAGAAGAGCCGCGGCGAGGGCGACGGCCGCGGCTTGGCCGAGCGCGGCATGGGCGCTCTCCCCCTGCAGGCGAAGGGCGAGACCTCGACGCACCCGCTCCCGGATCCAGCGGTCGGCATCGGTCGGCGCCGCGTGCGCCGATTCGTAGAGAAACCGCACGGCGGTGCCTCCGGATTCCGTCGGCCGGGGTTCGGGAGCGTCCATGATCCATCCCTCAGGGCACCGGCACGGACTCGTGCCGGCATCACCTCGGACGACTGTACGGGTCCGGGCGCCCTGGGGCTGTCAGCGAGTCCCTACACCGGTTGTGCGCGTGGCCCTCCCCTGACGTGCGGCCCCGGGAGCGGCCTATCTTGGAGGGTGCCGAAGTTCGCGCCCGGCCGGTTCCCGCCCGGCTTCTTCGACCTCCCCGCAGACGCCGGCGAGGGCCTTCCCCTCGAGGTCATCGCGCAGTGGACGGCCAGCCCGCAGGACCGGGACGCGGCCGCCGGCATCCTCGCCCCGCACACCCTGCGCGGTCTCGTCGTCTCGAGCGACGCGGCCGGGCTGACGCGGCTCTCGCGCGAGCGCCCCCTCGTCGAGATCCTCGCGCTGATCAACCGCCCCAAGGAGCTGATCCACGCCTACGGCCGCGCCATCGGCGGCCGCGCCATCGGGACGTGGGCCGCCGACAACACCCAGATGTTCTACGGCGAGTCGGTGGCGCCGGCAGCCGCGCTCGGGATGCTGCTCGCGCTCCAGCAGCGGCTCGCGGAGGAGGGCACCATCGGCATCGGCCTCGCGGCGCACCGCGGGACCTTCTACGAGTTGATGGACGGGGTGTACGGTCCCGACGCGGACCGCGTGGAGACCGTTGCCGAGGAGCACACCGAGGGGGGCGAGCTGGTCGTCACCGCCGAGGTGGCGGCGGCCCTCCCGCCGGGACACGGCTTCACTCTGGTGCGCCGCGCCGACCTCGCCGCCGCGTTCGGGGAGGTGCTGCGGGTGACCGGCGGGCCCCGGCTCGAGCCTCTCGCCGCCACCGACATCCGCTACCCCACCCCGTTCCCCGACGCGTTCCGGGAGCAACTGCACGCGGCGGGGGAGGAGCGCCGCGCGGTCCCTGAACCGGAATACGAGGACTGCACGGTGGTGCTCGTCGAGCGCGAGCGCGACGTCCCGGACGAGCCCGAAGTCGCCCTGCTCAATGACCTGGCCCTCGCGGCGGCCATGCGCCGCATCGCCACCGCCCTCCTGGCCGAGCTGGGCGGCTCCGAGATCAAGACCGCCGGCCTTATCGGCATCTACACGTTCGACGATCCCGGGACCGGGGTGGCCTTCGCGCGGCGCTTCCGCGACGCGTTCGCCAGCGAGGGGGTCGAGACGCGCATCGGCATTGACGCCGGCGAGGTGCTCGTCTTCGACCTCGGCCGCGGCCGCACCGACATCGCCGGCTCGCCCGTGAACGTGGCGTCGAAGCTCGCGCAGGACGTCGGGGAGTTCGGCCGGATCTACCTGTCGGAGGAGGCCACCCGCCGGGCGCGGCTCGAGCGGCGAAGCCGCACCGTCTCGTTCGAGGTCTCCGGGGTGAAGCTCACCTGCCGCACCATCTGAGGGTCGGCGTGTCCTCCGCACACGTAGAACCGTGCCGGTGCGGGTACACCCCCGTCATCATGGGGGGGGCCGCCGTCGTCACGCGTTTGTTTAAAAACACCGCGGGGCCGGGCGCCGCGCGCCACGGCTGATGCAAGCCCATTCGGCCATGAAACGGCTGCTGCTCCTCCTCATCCTCCTCGGCCCTGCCGCCGCTCCCCTGGCCGCCCAGGGGAAGATCGACGGCGTCGAGCGCGAGGCCCGCGAAGGCCGCCGCCGGGACCACGACGATGACGACGGCGGGAGCTTCTTCTTCCTCGAGATCGTCGGGGACGTCTTCGAGGGCGTCTTCGGCGACCGGCGGACGCCGGGGCAGGGGTACGGACGCTGGCCGTACGCGGACCGCGGGGACGAGCCGTTCGTCCGGCGCAACGTGAAGACCGGCCGCCGGTACTGGACGCTCGCGGCGACGTACTTCGACGACGACGTCTCGACCCTGCAAGGCGGGCTGTTCGCCGTGGAGGGCGGGAACGGCCTCGCGCGGTACACGCTGGAGGTGGCGACGTACCGGGAGCGCACACCCGTGGACACGGACCACCTGACGACCATCCGGGCGGCGATCGGTGGCGTGCCGACGCTCGGCCGCAACGTTCTGCTGCCGATGGAGTTCGGGGTGCGCAGCGTGCTCCTCGACACCGGCAGCGGTGCCGTCGGGCCCGAGATCGGCGTCGGGTTCCAGGCGTTCCCCGCGCGGCCGTGGAGCGTCGCCGGGACGCTGCGCCTCGGGTTCGTGAGCTGGTCGCCCCACAACAGTTCGGCGGTGTTCGACGTCGCGGCGACCGTCGGCGCCTTCCTCGGAGCCGTGGAACTCCAGGCGGGGTATCGGCGGCTCCAGATCGGCGAGGCGACCGCCTTCAACGGCCCGACCCTCGGCGCGCGCCTCTGGTTCTAGCCCGGGGACGGGCGCGCGCGCATTTTTCGTGGATGCGCACGCGCCCGCTCTTCCACACCGCCGTCCTGCTCGCCGGCCTCGCGCCGGCGGCCCCCGCCCAGCGCCCCGCGGACACCACCCGGCGCCTCGAGGCCCTGAAGGCCCAAGTGGCGCGCGAGGTCGAATCGCGCGCGGGCTTCACCCAGCGCATCGTGGACCAGCTCTACTCGTTCGGCGAGCTGGGCTTCCAGGAGACCGAGTCGGCGCGCTTCCTGGTGCGGCTGCTGCGCGACAGCGGCTTCACCGTCGAGGAGGGCGTCGCCGGCATCCCGACGGCGTGGCACGCCACGTGGGGCGCCGGCCGGCCGGTCATCTCGCTCGGCTCCGACGTGGACGGCCTCCCGCAGACCTCGCAGTTCCCCGGCGTCGCCTGCCACGCCCCGATGGTCGAGGGCGCGCCCGGGCACGGTGAGGGGCACAACTCCGGGCTGGCGGTCACCGTCACCGCCGCGCTCGCGACGCGCGCCGTCCTCCAGCGGGAGCGGCTCTCCGGCACCATCCGCCTCTGGCCCGGTGTGGCCGAGGAGATCGTGGCGGCCAAGGCGTTCTTCGTGCGGGCGGGCCTGTTCCGCGACGTGGACATCACCCTCTTCGCCCACGTCGGCAACAACCTCGGCACCAGCTGGGGCGACCAGGACGCGACCGGACTCATCTCCGCCATCTTCACCTTCGAGGGCCGGAGCGCGCACTCGGCGGGCGCCCCCTGGCGCGGCCGCAGCGCGCTCGACGCGGTCGAACTGATGAACATCGGCTGGAACTACCGGCGCGAGCACCTGCGGCTCCAGCACCGCTCGCACTACGTGGTGCTGGAGGGTGGCGACCAGCCCAACGTCGTGCCGCCGCGGGCCAGCGTCTGGTACTACTTCCGCGAGATGGACGAGGCGCGCATCCGCGAGCTGTTCGCCGTCGGCGACACGATCGCCCGGGCGGCCGCCGCGATGAGCGGGACGCGGCTCGCCTCGGTGCGCATCGTCGGCGCCGCGTGGCCTCAGCACTTCAACCGGGTCATCGCCCAGGTGATGGATCGCAACATCCGTCGCGTGGGCCTGCCGCGCTGGAGCGAGGCCGACCAGCAGTTGGCGCGCGCGGTGCAGCGCGAGGTCGGCGCGCCCGACAGCGGACTGGCCGTGCAGCTCGATTCCCTGAGCGGCCCGCGCCCGCCGGACCAGCGGCGCGGCGGCGGCTCCGACGACATCGGCGACGTGTCGTGGGTGGTCCCGACCGTGACGCTGCGCTTCCCATCGAACATCCCTGGCCTGCCGGGCCACAACTGGTCCAACGGTATCGCCATGGCCACGCCCATCGCCCACAAGGGCGCCACGGCGGGGGCCGCGGTGATGGCGATGACCATGCTCGACTTCGTCCTCCAGCCGGCACTGGTGGACT
>CAYLJK010000251.1:0-4513 GCA_964383975.1 uncultured Gemmatimonadales bacterium
GACGTGCAGGCGCCGGTCGCCCGCTCGCGCGCGGGCGTGGATTGAAACGGTGGGCGCGTCCAGCACCGCGCGCGCCACCCCGTGCAGCCGCTACATTCCCCCCATGCGCACCAACATCCCCTCCGGGGCCCCCTGGGAGCCCATCGTCGGCTACAGCCGCGCCGTCCGCGTGGGAAACGTCGTCCACGTCTCCGGCACCACCGCCCTCGGCCCCGACGGGAAGCTGGTCGGCGCCGGCGACGCTTACGCGCAGACCGTCCAGACCCTCAAGAACATCAAAACGGCGCTGGCCAAAGCCGGCGCCGCCATGTCCGACGTCGTGCGCACCCGCATCTACGTCACCGACATCTCGAAGTGGAAGGAGATCGGCCGCGCCCACGGCGAAGTGTTCGCCTCCGTCCGCCCCGCCACCTCGATGGTCGAGGTGCGGGCGCTGATTGATCCGCTGATGATGGTGGAGATCGAAGCCGAGGCGGTAATCCCCTAGATCTCCCAATTCGACCAGAGCACGCCCCGCGACGGGGTGGGCTCGGCGAACCCCGCCATCGTCATCCGCAGGTCCGACCAGCGCACCCGCCAGCCGGACTCGACCAGGACGCGGTACGCCTCCGTGTACGCGCTCTGGCAGCGCACCGCGATCCGGCGCACCGCCATCCGGTCCGCCCACGCCGCCACGCGATCCAGCACCGCGCGCAGCGCCGGCAGGTCCACGGCGCCGAGCTTGAGGACGCGCACCTCCTCCCGCCCGCCCCCCTCGGCGAGCGCGGCCGCGTGACAGAGGGCGAACGCCCGCAACGCCCCGTCCTCGCGCAGCAGCACCACGTCCCCGAGGCCGAGCTTCAGCGTCAGCGCCACCTCCTTCGCGAACACGAACCCCGGCGCCAGCGCCGCCACCAGCGCGTCCACCGCCGCCGCCGCGTCGCGGCGCTCCGGCTCAGGCAGCCGGCCCAGCAGCTCCAGCTCGCCGTCCCCCCGCGCCGAGTCCCGCGTCATCGTCAGCGTCAGGTGCCCGGGGACGAAGCCGAGCCTGCTGTAGAAGCCGATGTTGTCCACCGTGCGCGGCATCGTCTCGAGGCCAAGCGTCGTCACGCCCTGCGCGCGCAGCCAGTCCACCGCCGCCAGCACGATGGTCTTGCCGAGCCCGCCGAGCTGGCGGTCGGGTCGCACGCACAGCGGCCCCATCCACCCTTCCCCCCCGGAACGGTGCGCGAGGTTGAAGGCCACCGTCCGGTCGCCCTCGTCCCGCCACAGCATCGCCCCCTCCCCCGCGCTCGCGATGGCGTAGCGCCAGACCACCTCGTTGAGGAACGGCACGCGCACGCCCACGAGCCCGTCGCGCCGGTACCGGTCCGTGAACGCGTCGGCGAACAGCCGGTTCAGGGCCGGGATGTCGCGCTCGGTCACGGGCTCCGGCCCGCGAACCTCGCGCTCAGGCCGCCACATCCGCACCGCTGCCTCCCGGGAGCCGGTCGGGGACCCGCTCCTCCGATACGATCGCCGCGCCCGACGCCTCGTCGTAGCGCACCCGGATGATGCGGTCGAGGCTGTCACGCACGCCTTCGACGTGCGTGATGAGCACCACCTGGGGGAACCGCGCGCCGAGACCGCGCAGCAGCCGCATCACGTTCTCGCTGCGCGCCTCGTCCAGCGAGCCGAAGATCTCGTCCAGCACCAGCAGCGACAGCGGCTGGCCGGACCGGTCGGCAATCATCTGCGAGACCGCCAGCCGCAGCACGAGGTTGCGCAGGTCCTCCTCGCCCCCCGAGAGCACCGGGACCGGCTCGCCGTCGGCGTACACCGTCGCCTCGAAGTCCTCGTCGAGCTGGACCTCGTCGTACAGCCCGTCCGTCAGCGTCGCAAGGAACTCGCTCGCCAGCGCCGAGATCTCGGGACCGATCTCGGCGTTGAGATCGGTCGAGAGGTCATCGAGCGCGCGGTCCAACTCTTGGTGGAGCCGCACGTCCGCCTGGAGCACGCCGAGCCTCGCGGCGCGCGCCGCCGCCTCCTGCTCGCGCTGCTCGGCCTCGCCCCGCCGCTCCGCCGCGAGCGTCCGCTCGGCCCGCGCCGTCGCGACCGCCTGCTCCGCCCCCCGCCACACCCGCTCCAGCTCCCGCATCCGCTCCTCGGCGGCGAGGAACGACGCCTCGTCGTACTCCAGGCCGGCCAGCTCCCGTTGCAGCGCCGCGTACCGTTCGACCAGCCCCGCCCGCCGCTCCTCGGCGGCCCGCAGCGCCTGCCCCACGGCGTCCGCGCGGCCCGCGTCGCGACGCAGCGCCTGCGCGCGCAGCACCGCCGGCTCCAGCTCGGCCACCCGCCGGCGCACGCCGTCATGCCGCTCCCGGTCGTAGCCGCCGCGCAGCGCCGCCGCCTCCGCCGCCAGCCGCGCCCGCCGACCCTCCAGCGCCTTCACCTGCTGCTCCAAGGACGCCGCTTCCTCCGCGGCCCGGCGCGCCACCGCGAGGTCCTGCGCCGCCGCCTCGACCACCGCCTCCAGCCCGTGCCGCAGCGCGTCGGCCTCCAGCACGTCCGCCGGGACATCCCGCAGCTGGTCGATGCGCGCGCGATAGAACTGGCCGTTCTGCTTCACGTCGCCGAGCTGCGTGTCCAGCATCTCCAGCACCGCGTGATACTCGCCGCCGAGCGGCCGGCCGCAGGTGGGGCAGGCGCCGCCCTCCCCCGCCCCGACCACCCGGTCCCGCTGCGTCTCCAGGTCGTGGTACTGCTCCAGCAGCGAGCGCCGCACCGCCTCGGCGTCCGCGCGCTCGCGCACCCACGCCGCGTCCCGCTCGCGGTACAGGGCCTCGGCCGCGTCCAGCTCCCCCCGCGCCGCGTCCAGCCGCTCGGCCGCCTCGCGCGCCGCGGCCGCCGCCTCGCGCGCCTGCGCCAGCCGCCCCCGCACCTCCTCCGCCTGCGCCGCCACCTCCCCGAGCTGCGCCTCCATCCGCGACCGCGCCTCGGCGTCCCGCGCCAGCGCGTCCAGCTCCTTCAGCGCCGCGCGCTCCGCCTCGAAGGCGGCCAGCGACGGCTCCAGCGCGGCCAGCTCCTCGCGCGCGCGTGCCGCGGCGGCGTGCTCCCCCTCCAGCCGCCGCAGCTCGTCCACCGCCTGCCGCAGCTGCTCCTCCGCCACCCGCCGGTCCGCCGTCAGCGCCTGGTGCCGCTCGCGGAACTCCTTGAGCCCGCGGAAGACCGGCAGGTGCTGGTCGCTCGCCGCCCGCGCCGCCTCCAGCCCCTCCTCCGCCTCGGCCAGCCGCCGCGCCGCCTCCGCCTCCTCCGCCGCGCGCGCCGCGCGCGCCTCCGCCAGCGCCCGCGGGTCCGGCGCCCCGGCGCGCAGCGACTCCAGCGTCTCCACCATCACCCCGCGCCGCTCCCGCACCTTCCGCTGCGCCAGCAGCAGCCGGTCGTAATCGAGCAGCCGGTTCAGGAACCGCCGCCGCTCCGCCGCCCCCAGCTCCGCCATCACCGCCAGGTCCTTCTGGCCGGTGAAGTACGTCTTGAAGAACTCGTCCCGCGTCATCCGCACGATGCGCGTCAGCCGTTCCGTCACCTCCTGCGTGGACGTCGCGATCGGCGCCGGCGCGCCGTCCAGGTACAGCTCCGCGGAGAAGAGGGTGCGCATCACCCGGTACTCGTGCGGCCCGAGCCGGAACTCCAACTCCACGCGCACCTCGGCGCGCGGCGTGGCCCGCCGCCACCGCAGCGAGTCGCGCGTCCCGCGCGCCGCCTTGTTGCCGTAAATCGCCCACGCGATCGCCTCGAGTAGCGTCGTCTTCCCCGCGCCGTTCGGCCCGATGATGCCGGTGAGCCCCGGCCCGAACCTCAGCTCCGTCTCCCGGTGCTGCCGGAAGTTCCGCAGCCGCAGCCGCCGCAGCTCCATCACGCGGCCCCCTCGGCCAGCTCGCGGTCCACCTCATCGAGCACCTGCCGGCCCAGCGCCACCAGGCGCTCGCGGTCGAGCGCCGCGTCGAGCGGCCGCCGCGCCAGGTACGCCGCCAGCAAGTCCGGCAGCGGCGGCCGGGGCCCCGGACCGCCCACGCCCACGGTCCGCGACGGCGCCGGCCGCCGCAGATCGAGATGGAAGTGCAGCGCCGACGCCCGCAGTGCGCGCAGCCCCGCATGGTCCAGCGCGTGCGCCAGCTCCCGCGGCACGTGCTCAACCACCAGCCGCGTCACCGTCCCCGCGATGCCGCCCGCGACGCCGGCCACCCGCCCCTGGATCGCCTTGTCGAGGTCCGGCGCCGTCATCCCCCGCGCGTCCAGCCAGGGCAGGTCGTGGATGACACGCTCCGGCGGCAGCGCCACGCGCTCCACCTCGCCGCGCGCGAGGTCCGCGATCAGCAACCCCTTCGTCACCCCGCGGTCCCGCTCCAGCCGCCACTCCCCCCAGATGTTCGGGCTCGTGTACTCCAGCGACCCGCTGTACCAGACCCGCGGCGCGACCTCGCTCACCACGTGATAATGGCCGAGCGCCACGTAGTCCCACCCGCTGCCCAGCTCGGCGAGGTCCACGTGCACG
>CAYLJK010000252.1:0-2891 GCA_964383975.1 uncultured Gemmatimonadales bacterium
GCGCCGCAGCGCGAGTTCGTGCCGTGGCGCCGCGCCCGGCTGATCGGCGACGGGAGCACCAGCCGTTTCGTGCTCGCGCTCGGCGGCACGTACAACCGCGTCGAGGGCCTCCCCGTCGTGCTCGGGCCGTCGCTGAAGCTGCGGCTAACGGAGGCGATGCGCTTCGAGGCCGACGCGCGGGCCGTGCTCCGCACCGCCGAGGACTTCTCGCTCGAGACCGGCCGCTTCGGCTACCGGACGCGTGGGGAGCTCGTGGTGGGGTCCCGACGCTCGAACATCGGCCTGGGGATCCGCGCGTACGACCTCGTGCAGTCGGTCGAGCCGTGGCCGCTCAAGGACTTCGAGGCGGGCTGGGCGGCGGTGCTGCTGCACAAGGACTACCGCGACTGGTACCGCAACCAGGGGTGGGCGCTCTACGCCACGCTGCGGCCGGCGACGCGGCTGGCGTTCACGGTCGAGGGCCGCGAGGAAGACCAGCTCTCGATGGCGACGCGCGACCCGTGGGCGTTCGTGGACAACGAAATCGCCTGGCGCGTGAACCCGCGGATCAGCGACGGACGGTACCGCACGCTCGCCGCGTCCGTGCGCTACGACTCGCGCAACGACGTGCGGCGGCCGTCGTCCGGCGTCCTCGTGAACGCCTCCGTCGAGGCGACGAAGGGGACCGACATCACCGGGCCCGTGGACCCGATCGTCTGCGTCACCTACCCGTGCGTGCCGCCGTCGCTCGCCGACGGGGAGCTGACCTACCGGCGGGCCACGTTCGATGCGCGCAGCTATCTACGGCTCACACGCTCCGCCCGGCTGAACCTGCGACTGGCGGGCGGCGGGTGGCTTGGCGGCGACGACCTGCCGCTCCAGCAGCGGCTCTCGCTCGGCGGCCCCGACCCGCTCCCCGGGTGGGCGTTCCGGCAGTTCCGGTGCGCCGGCGGCGCGGGCCTCGAGGGTGAACCGGCCCTGTGCGACCGCGCCCTGGTCATGCAGGCGGAGTACCGGGTCCACCTCGGCTGGGACTTCGGCCCCGACTGGGCCAACGACTGGGGGGACGAGGCCGAGGACTCCTGGCAACCGCTGCGCATCTCCGGCCCGGACATCGTCGTGTTCGCGGATGCGGGGCGCGCGTGGGCGGTGGGCGACGCACCCGGCCAGATCGCCGCCGACCGCCTCCCCGGGCTGTCCACCTTCCGCACCGACATCGGGGTCGGCCTCGATCTAGGTCCGATCGGGTTCTACGTCGCGAAGTCGGTCGGTCCTGATCATCGGCCCGCGACGTTCACCGTGCGTTTGGGGCGGCGCTTCTAGCGCGTGCGGACCGGGGCCGCGCTACTGGTGGCCGTGCTCGCCGCCGGCGCCGCCCGCGCGCAGGACGCGCGCGAGGCGGCCCGGCCCCGATTCATCGTCGAACTGCGGCATGACGCGGCCGGCGCGGCGCGCGCGCCGCTGGTGCGCGTCGAGCAGGTCCTCGGGGACGGCGTCCTGCTCGGGGCGCTGCGCAACGGCTTCCCGGTCCGCCTCGCCTACCGGCTCTCGCTGTGGAGGGACAGCTGGCCGTTCGACCGGTTGGAGCGCGAGGCCACGTGGGACGTGGTCGTGGTGCAGGAGCCGGTCTCCGGCGCGTTCGAGCTGCTGCGCACCGGCGGTGCGCCCGAGCGTCACAACACTGTCGGCTCTCTCGCGGCGGCCCTCGCGATGACGTACACGGCCGACCTGCTCCCCGAGCGCGGCGGCCGGCACTACTTCGTCGCGACGCTGGACATCGAGACGCTCTCCATCTCGGAGCTGGAGGAAGTGGAGCGGTGGCTCCGCGGCGACCTTGCGCGGGCCCTCACCGAGCGCGGCGACATCGGCGATGCCCTGAGCCGCGGGGCGCGGTCGGTGATGATCCGGCTCTCGGGGCTCCCGCAGCGCCGCTTCGAGGCGCGGAGTCCGACCTTCCGGTAGATTCGCGGCATGCGCCGTCTCCTGGTCCTGCTGGCCGTCCTCACCGCGGTCCCCTGCTCCGTGCTGCGACCGCAGTCCCTCGACAGTCTGCGCCTCGCCGTCACCCGCCGCATCGCCGAGAGCGGCGCGACGGCAGCGGTGTTCTACCGGGATCTCGTGACGGGGGACAGCGTCGCGATCGCCGCCGACGCGCGCTTCCACGCCGCGAGCACGATGAAGGTGGCGGTGATGGTCCAGGTGTACCGGGACGCGGATGCGGGGCTCCTGCGGCTCTCGGACCGCCTGCCGGTGACCACGACCTTCCGTTCGCTGGCCGACAGTTCCCCGTTCACGCTCAGCGCCGCTGATGACAGCGACTCCACCCTGTACCGGATGCTGGGGCGCCCGGTCCGCATCCGCGAGCTGGTGCACCGGATGATCACCGTGTCGAGCAACGTGGCGACGAACCTGCTCGTGGACCGGGTCCGGGCGCCGCGCATCCAGGCGACGCTGCGGGAGCTCGGCGCCGACTCGATGACGGTGCTGCGAGGCGTGGAGGACGGACCGGCTTACCGCGCGGGGCTCAACAACACGACCACGGCACGGGCCCTGGGCCAGCTGCTCGCCGCAATCGCCGATGGGCGGGCGGCCAGCGCAGCCTCGTGCGGCGCGATGCTCGAGGTACTGCTGGACCAGCGCTTCCGCGACGGCATCCCCGCGGGATTGCCGCCGAGCACGCGGGTCGCGCACAAGACGGGAGAGATCACCGCGCTGCACCACGACGCCGGGATCGTGTATCTCCGCGGCCGACCCCGCTACGTGCTCGTCGTGCTGACCCGGGGGCTCGCCGAGCGGACGGCCTCCGCAGCTCTCATCGCGGACGTCGCGCGCCTGGTCCACGCCCGTGCGGTTCCGGTGCTCGCGCCCTGAGCGCGAGTCACCGCGCTCGCGCCACCCCTCCGGACGCAGCG
>CAYLJK010000252.1:2901-4475 GCA_964383975.1 uncultured Gemmatimonadales bacterium
TCACCCCAGACCACCCCGTTCTTGAACTCGCCCGCGCGCCGCTCCGTCAGCATGACGGAGCCATCGCCGAGTCCGCGCGTCCTCGGACGAGCGCTCGAACGGTCAGAGAATGCCTCAGCACGCGTCAGCGGTGACGACGCGTCAGGCCTCCGCGACCGATTGGGCGGGCGGGAATGCTGCCGTCGGCAGCGCCATCGCGCCTCCGGCAGACCCGGGCGCCGGCACCCGTCGCAAATAGTCCGAATCGGGGTGGCACGGCGCGCACTTTGGCGCTGCCGGCGGTGGGTCGGGCATCCTATAGGTTCTTTCTTCGCAATCACTTGAGGTGTCTACAAGGCTTGGCATGAACCGTGCGCAATCGTGCCGAGACTGTGTTCGTCCCGTCTCCGCTTGCCCATCAACCGAGGGTCGTGCCCATGTCCAAGCTTCGTTCGATGCTCCTTCTGGCCTCGGCGCTCGCGTTTGCAGCGTGCTCCGACGATGAGGGGGGGACCGGCATCGACACGTCCGGCCCATTCGGCGCAGTGCAGGCCGTGCTCGCCGACAACGACTGTCGCTCCTGCCACAACCCGAACAGCCAGGTGTACCACGGGGCGTTCAACCTCGTGAACGACCGGGCCGCTGACTCGGCGATGGTCCTGCAGTTCCTGAACTTCGTGCAGCCGGCGCAGTCGCCACTCGCGCTGCGGCCGCTCGAGTCGGCGCAGCTGCACCCGCATCCGATGCGGGCGTGGTCCTCGCTGACCAGTGGCGACGGCGCGCAGATCGTGGCCTTCGCGACGGACCTGGCGGAGCAGGGGTTCAGCCGTGACCTGGTGGCGGTGACCGCGGGCGCGGCGCCGGCGATCGACGGTGTGCAGGATGCCGGGTGGTCCGCCGCTTCGGCGCTCACGGTCCAGGTTTCGGGTGGGTTCTACGGGTCACGCAGCGTGACGATGCGGGCCATGTATGATGCCCAGAACATCTACATGCTCTTGACCTGGACCGATCCGAGCAACTCGCTCGAGCGTGCGCCCTTCTACTACAAGACCGCCTCGGGCTGGCTCCGGCAGGAGATCACCCCCGCCGGGTTCAACAACGCCTACCTGGGCAACTGGACGACGATGCCGGCCGGGTACTACTACGAGGACAAGGTCGCCATCATCTGGAACACGACCGGCAGCAGCGCCATCGCTAACTTCGACAACAGCGGCTGCTCGATCGTCTGCCACGTGAACCAGCCCGGAGACCCGCGTCCCCTGAAGTACACGAACTTCTCAGGCGAGATCGGCGACATGTGGCACTGGAAGCTGGTGCGCACCAACGTCGTGCATCGCCTGGACGACCAGCTGGTGTACTGGAACCGCAGCACGACGGTGAACTCCGGGGCCGGCCGGGCCGGCGATCCGGGTGGCGCCGAGTACACGTCCAACCCGCTGACCGGGCCCGGCGGCATGCCGCGGTACGTGTCCGGGAACCAGCCCGCCGCGCCGTACTACATGGTGGACTCGGCGACGGCGGCCGCGTGGGCTGCCGCGAGCCCGGGCTGGGCGATCGACGCGCTGACGGCGCCGCTGAAGACATTCGTATCGGAG
>CAYLJK010000253.1:0-4461 GCA_964383975.1 uncultured Gemmatimonadales bacterium
GCGTCACCACGTCGCCGACGTCGGCCAGGCGGGCGAGGTCGCTCGAGGGCCGGCACAGGACGTGCACGTCGTGGCCAAGCCCCACGAGGCGGCGGGCGAGGTGCGACCCCACGAAGCCCGATGCCCCGGTCACCAGCACCCGCGACCCGGTCACGCGAAGTACCGGTACAGGACGGCGCCGGCCGTCGCGGCGACCTCGTCGGGAACCGACGGCTCGGTGCACCGCTGGGTGACGTCGGCGAGGAGCGCGCGCCACGGCGCGGTCGCCGTCGGCAGTGGCGGTCCCCACGCGAGCCGTCGGATCTCCCGCTCGTCGGCGCCGAAGCCGCGTTTGAAGCGGGTCAACCCGGGCTGGTCGTCGTCGCTGGCGCCGAGGTCGAGCGCGGTGCACCCCAGACGGGTGGCGAGCTCGATCCCCGACCACAGCAGCAGGTCGTTGGGGCGCAGGTGCAGCGCAGTGGGGTCGGACGCGTTGAACTTGTAGTAGAGGGTCGAGCCGTGGCGCAGGTAGACGGTCACGGCGACGACCGCGCCGTCGTGCACCGCCGCGAGCGGGTGCCACCCCCCGATTGCCGCGAATCGGTCGTGCATCCGCGCGAAGAAGGCGTGAGGCCGGGGGAGGAGCCGGTACTTGCGGACCCGTACCCCGGTGTGCAGCCGGAGGAAGGTGGCGACGAACGCGCCGTCCCGGCGCGCCCCGACGGTCACGCCCTCGCGGCGGGCCTTGCGCACCGCCCGCCGGGCGCTCCCCGCGATCGCGGCCCACCGGGCGTCGGGGTCGGAGTGGACCCGGATCCCGTGCCACCGGGCGGTGCCGCGGCGGCACCATGGCCAGCACGCAGGTGACGTACAGCGACGGCCGCCAGGCCAGGTAGAACGCCATCGCCACGACGGCGACGCCGTCGATGACGAGCACGCCGGTAGCCGCCGCCGCGCCGAAGATGGAGCGCTGCAGCCATTCGACGGCGGCGCGCATCGCCGAGGTGAGGATCCCCGTCTCGGCCGAAGCGATGCCGGTGCCGCGCAGCACCTCCGAGGACTCCGCGAGCCGGCGGATCATGCGGTCGATGGCGGACAGGTACTGCGGCGCGGCGGCGATGAGGTCCCCGGTCTGCGTCGCGACCGCCGGCGCCAGGAGCGCCCCGATGCCAGCGAGGGCCGCGATCGTGCCGAGCGCCGCCAGCGTGAGCCCGAGGGGACGGGGCGTCCGCAGCCGCGCGCAGAGCAGATCGGTGACGCCCGAGAGGTACATCGCCGCCAGGATCGCGACGAACGCGACAAGGACCAGGTCAGAGACGCGATACAGGAGTGCGAACAGCAGGACGGCGAGCAGCACCCATCCCCAGGGCGCCGCCCGCCGTCCGAGACCCGCGGCCGCGGTCATCCCGGCCTAGCTGCCCGGCTTTCGGCCCTCAGCGTCCTCGTCCACGAGCTCGGCGTCGTGGATCTCCGCCGGCTGGCCCCCCGCGCCGATCTGCTTCGGGGCCTCGGCCTTCCCGGGGCCGAGCAGCCCCATCTTCTGCTTGAGGGCGAGCAGCTGCGTGTCGGCGTCGGCCCGGTACTCCAGCTGCGCGAACTGCTTCTGGAGGCTGTCCCCCTCCAACTCCTCCGTCAGCTCCGCCGCGGCCAGCGCCTTGCGCTCGTTCTGCTCGATGCGCTCCGTCATGCGCTCGAACGTCTCGAAGGCGCTCTTATCGCTGATGGAGGACATCGTCTCGTGGATGCGCCGCTGCGCCTCGGCGCGGCGCTGCCGGGCCACGAGGATGTTCTTCTTCCGCTTCGCCTCCTCGATCTTGTCGTTCAGCGAGCGGAGCGACGCCTTGAGGTTCTCGGTCTCGGCGGCGTGCTTGCGCCACGTCTCCTCGAGCTGCGCGGCGTTCTGGAGGTGCTCGGCGTGCCGGACGAGCGCCTGCTTCGCCAGGTCGTCGCGGCCCTCCTGCACGGCCAGCATCGCCCGCTTCTCCCAGTCCTCGGCGAGCTTCTTCTCCTGCTCGACCTGGGCCTGGAGACGCTTCTCGTCGGCGATGGCGGCCGCCACCTGCTGCTTCGCCTTCGCCAGCTGGCTGCGCATGTCGAGCACCAGCTGGTTCAGCATCTTCTCGGGGTTCTCGGCGCTCGAGATCAGGTCGTTGATGTTCGACCGGATCAGCGTGGAGAGGCGGTCAAAGATTCCCATGGGGCCTCAGGCCTGGCGAAAGGGGGCGAGCGTCGCCAGGTGCGACGCCAGCGCCAGCGTGATGGACTCGTAGCTCGCCTGGAACTCCGCGAAGTCGAGGTTCTCGAGCTCGAGCGCGTCGGAGAGCACGACGGCGTCCCCGTCAATGCCGTACGAGCCGTGCACCAGGTCCGTCGCGTTGAGCTCGAGCAGGTGCCGGTACAGCTCCGTGCGGTGGTTGTTGGGGCCGAGCGCCATCACCTTCACGCGCAGGACCACCACCGGCGGGTTGTAGTGCACCGCGACCTCGGGGCCG
The DNA here is from genome assembly GCA_964383975.1 of uncultured Gemmatimonadales bacterium. Lineage (GTDB taxonomy): Bacteria > Gemmatimonadota > Gemmatimonadetes > Gemmatimonadales > JACORV01 > DASXPG01. The sequence goes on from CAYLJK010000253.1 coordinate 2,472, forward strand.
TCGGGCGACGACGTGAGCACCCAGAGATCGGGCCGCACCTCCTTCGCCGTGACGCCTTCGGCGCCCAGGCGCAGGATGTAGCCTTCCAGGTCCTCGCGACTCAGCATGTCGGCTCCTTCCTTCTGGAGCGCGCTCGCGCTCCCGCTCCGGTCATCCGGCGGCGTCCGGCCCGCCGGGGAGTGCGCGCTCGGCGCGCACCTGCGTCACGATCCGCTCCGTGAAGTCCTGCCGCTCGGCCAGCTCCGCCAGCTGCGAGCGCATCCCCTCCACCGCGTTGCGCAGCTCGTCCAGCTCCTCGAGCGCCGGCCCGCGCGACCGCTCGCCACCCAGCCAGTGGCGGATGACCTCCCCGATCGCCCGGCCCACCGGTCCCAGCGCGATCATCCCCACGATGACGACCCCCGTCAGCATCCCGAAGATGGGGAGGAGGTTGATGAGGATGAGGTTCGGGTCGGGCGCCGGCGCTGGCACCTGGACGGTCATCCCTGCCCTCCGGAGCCCAGGCGCCCGCGCTCCCGTGCCTGGGTCAGCAGCCGCTCCGCGAAGTCTTGCCGCTCCGCCAGCTCGGCCACCTGCCGCGCCAGGCCCGCGACCCGCTCGCGGAGTACCTCGACCTCCTCGGCCGGCAGCTCGACCGGGCCGCGGATGCGCGCCGCGATCGCACGCCCGATCTGGCTGAACGACACGATGCCCACCATCGCCGTGCCGAACACCATGATGATCGCGATGACCTCTTCCATCGCCCTCAGCCGCCACCCGGCCCGACGGCCGGCCGTTCCTTCGCCTGCGCGAGCAACCGTTCGGCGAAATCGAGCCGCTCCTCCATCTCGGCGAGCCGGCGGCGCAGCACCGTGTTCTCATCCAGCAGGTCGTCGAACCGCGGGTCCGGCGGCGCTGTGCCCTCCGGCGTCGGGACCCGTCCGTGCATGATCCGTTTCCCGAGCGCACGGAACAGCGGACTGAAGGACACGCCCACGATCGTGAGCCCGACGATCAGCGCCGTGATGACGTTCTCGATCTGGTAGCCTTCCATCACTGCGGCGCTCCCGGGAGCGCGCCCCGCTCCCTGACCTGCGCCAGCATCCGTTCGGCGAAATCCAGCCGGCTGTGCGCCTCCTCCAGCTGCGCCGCCTGGCGCTCGACCGCGTCGGCCAGCTCGGCGCGCAGGGCGTCCACCTCCTCGCGCAGCGCCTTGACGTCCGCCGGCGGCTCCCCCCCGATGCGCCGGGCGATCGCCCGGCCCAGGGGGCTGTACGACATCCCGACCGCGCCGGCCACGACGAAGAACATCATCGGGATGAGAATCTCGGGTCCGCTGATGGCCGGCGCTCCTCTGGGGTCCGCCGTTCAGAACGGAACGGCGGTCCCGGAAGTTTCATCCGTAAACGGTGAATCTAGGCCGACTTATGCCCTGCCGCCAGCACGCGGCGGAGCGCGTGCCCCGTGTGGGACCCGTTCACCCGGACGATGGCCTCCGGGGGGCCCTCGGCGACGACCATCCCCCCTGCCTCACCCCCCTCCGGGCCCAGGTCCACGATCCAGTCGGCCGTCTTGACCACGTCGAGATTGTGCTCGATGACGATGACCGTGTTCCCCTTGTCCACCAATCGGTGGAGCACCTCCAGAAGCAACCGCACATCCTCGAAGTGGAGTCCGGTGGTGGGCTCGTCGAGGATGTAGAGGGTGCGGCCGGTGTCGCGCTTCGCCAGCTCCGTGGCCAGCTTGACCCGCTGCGCCTCGCCGCCCGAGAGCGTCGTGGCGCTCTGGCCGATGTGGATGTAGCCGAGGCCGACGTCGTTCAGCGTCTCGAGCTTGGCGCGGGCGCGCGGCTGGCTGGCGAAGAACTCGAGCCCCTCGGCGACGGTCATGTCGAGCACGTCGGCGACGGACTTCCCCTTGAAGCGCACCTCGAGCGTCTCGCGGTTGTAGCGCCGGCCCTTGCACACCTCGCACGGCACGTACACGTCGGGCAGGAAGTGCATCTCGATCT
>CAYLJK010000254.1:0-2024 GCA_964383975.1 uncultured Gemmatimonadales bacterium
TGCAGGCGCTGCATCGAGGGCATCTCGGTGCGGCAGGGGGCGCACCAGGTCGCCCAGACGTTGAGCAGCACGACCTTGCCGCGGTACTGCGCAAGCCCGACGGTGTCGCCCGTGGCCACATCCACGGCGCGGAAGTCCGGGGCGCGGGACCCGACCTCGACGGGGAAGAGCGTCGGAGCCGAGCGCACGGCGAGCACGATGGCGCCGGTGATGACGCCGAGGATGACCGCCACCAGGATCCACTGTCGCCTCATGCGGACACCGTCCCGCCGGCCGCCGCGGCGGCCAGCGCTCGCAGCGCACCGACCTCCGCCGCCGGGTCCGCGCTGGTGAAGATGGCGTGCCCCGCGACGAAGGTGTCCGCGCCCGCCGCCGCGAGCCCCGCGATCGTCCCGCGCGAGACGCCCCCGTCCACCTGGAGGAGCGAGCCCGATCCCGCGCGGTCCAGCAGGGTCCGTGCCCGCCGCACCTTGTCCACGCCGCCCTCCCAGAACCGCTGGCCGCCGAAGCCGGGGTTCACGGTCATGATCAGCAACAGGTCGAACGCGCCGACGACCTCCTCGACGGCGGCGAGCGGGGTGGCGGGATTCAGGGCGACCCCCGCGCGCATCCCGGCGGCGCGGATGGCCGTGAGATGCCGCTCGAGGTGGTGCGTCGCCTCCGCATGGATGGTGAGGATCCCGGCGCCGGCGGCCGCGAAGGGCTCGATGTAGCGCTCGGGCTCCACGACCATGAGATGGCAGTCGAGCAGCAGATCCGTGTGGCGGCGCAGGCCGGCGACGACGGGGGCGCCGAAGGTGAGGTTCGGGACGAACCGCCCGTCCATCACGTCCACGTGGACCTGGTCCGCGCCCCCCTCCGCCACGCGACGCACATCGTCGGCGAGACGCGCGAGGTCCGCGCTGAGGATGCTCGGGGCGATGCGGATCGTCATCAGTGGTCCCTCGTCACTTGGCCAGGAGGACGAGCACCCGGCCGCCCAGCGGCACGCGCATCCCGGCGGCGGGCTCGGTGCCGCCCACCGTCCCCGACGGCGTCGGCAGGACGGTGACCGTGTCCACCACCTCGGCGCGCAGCCCCGCCGCGGCGATGAGCCGGCGGGCCGTCTCGACGTCGTAGCCGCTGACGTCGGGAACGCTCACGTCGGGCGCCCCGCCGCTCAGCGTCAGCCGCACGGCGGAGCCGCGCGGCGCCGCCACCCCCGGCGGCGGGTCCTGCCAGACGACCGTGCCCGCGGGAGCGGTGGGATGCGGCTCGCGGACGGCGATCGCGGCGGTGAGCCCCTCCCGCTCCAGGTCGCGTCGCGCCTGGGCCTCCGGGAGATCCAGCACCCGCGGCACCTGCCGCTCGTTCGGGAGCAGGGGCGCCGGGAAGAGGTACACCGCGGCCACAAGGTAACCGGCGGCACCGGTCGCGGCGACGCCGATGACGAGCCACAGCCACCAGCGCCACGCACCGGGCCGCCGGGCCGGGCGCGGCACCGCCGGCGCACCGCCGGCCCCGCGGCCGCCGGGGGTGCGACCGCCGCCGAGCGGACGAACGCGCGGGGCTATGCCAGCATCCCCGTCGTCGGGCTCGACGGCACGGCGATCTCGCGGCGCGGCATCCGGCCCGCCAGGTACGCCGCCCGCCCGGCCTCCGTGGCCGCCCGCATCGCGAGGGCCATCGTGACCGGGTCCGTCGCCTCGGCGATCGCCGTGTTCATCAGGATGCCGTCCACGCCCTGCTCCATCGTCAGGCAGGCGTCGCTCGCCGTCCCCACCCCGGCGTCCACGATAACCGGCACCGTGAGCCGGCTCTTGATGACGCGGACCGGATACGGGTTCACGAGCCCCATCCCCGATCCGATCGGCGAGGCCAGCGGCATCACCGCGACCGCGCCCGCATCTTGGAGTCGCAGCGCCGTGATGAGATCCTCGTTGGTGTACGCCATCACCTTGAACCCCTCGGCGACGAGGATCCGTGTCGCCTCGAGGAGCCCGGCGGTGTCGGGGAGCAGCGTCTGCTGGTCGCCGATCACCTCC
>CAYLJK010000254.1:2034-3557 GCA_964383975.1 uncultured Gemmatimonadales bacterium
TCACGAACTCGTTGTAGCCCGCCTCGCGCGCCAGCCGCGCGTAGAGTACGGCGTCGTCCGCCGTGTAGCACCCCGCCGTGTTGGCCAGGAGGAAGAATCGCGCGGGGTCCAGGTGGTGGAGGATGCCCTCCTCCTTCGTGCGGTCCAGGTTCACCCGCCGCACCGCCACCGTCACGACCTCCGCGCCCGAGGCCTCGATGGCTCGGACCATCGTCGCGTTGTCCCGGTACTTGCCGGTCCCCACCATCAGCCGGGAGCGGAGCACGCGCCCGCCGACCTCGAACGGGGTGTCCTTGAACACCGGCGCCGTCACCGTCGTCATGGTTCTCCCGCCAGCGGCCTACCCGCCGCCCACGAAGTGAACGAGTTCGAGCCGATCGCCCTCGGTCACCGTCGCGGTCTCGAGCGCGTCCCGCCGCACGACGCGGCGGTTGTGCTCGACGACCACCGTCCTCGGATCGAGGGCGAGGTCGGCGAGGAGCTGCGCCACCGTGATACCCCGCCGGGCGCGTCGGGGCTCCCCATTGATGGTCCCGCTCACCCGGTCGTCCGCGGGGAGCGCTTCTAAGAACGCGGCGGCGGCGGCGGCGGGGTCCGCGGCGTCCCACAATGCGCGGATCGCCGCCACGCCCCAGGCGCCCGCGTCGAGGAGTTCGGGGACCCGCTCCGGCGTCACGCCGCCGATGGCGAGCACCGGCCGTCCCGTCGCCGCGGCCTCGCGCACCAGGGCCGGCCCCGCCGGCGCGACCCCCGCGTGCGACGCAGTGGAGAAGACGCTCCCCGCCACCAGGAAGTCCGCGCCCTCGGCGACGGCCGCCGCGATCTCGGCGGCGTCGTGCACCGAGCGGGCGACCGGCGCGCCCGGCACCAGCCGCCGCACGTCCGCGACGGCGAGGCCGCCCCGTCCCGAGACCACGGCATCGGCGCCGGCCATGCGGGCCACGTCCGCGCGGTCGTTCACCACCAGCCACGCCCCCCGGGGACGGACCGCGTCTCCCACAGCGCGGGCGAGCGCGAGGAACGCGCCGCCGTCGAGGTTCCGCGCGCGCACGTGCACGCCCAGCGCCGGGCCCGCGCGCTCCGCCATCCTCGCGGCGAGCGCCGGCACGTCGCCTCGCGCCACCACGCGGTCGTCGGTCACGGCGTGCACCCGGGGGAGCGCGGCGATCATCCCAGCCGGTCCCCGACCGCGACACCGCGGCCGTTCACGAAGGCGCGCACCGGCATCCGGGCGCGGCCTTCCGGCTGCACCTCGGTCACGGCCACGGCGCCCCCGTCGCAGGCGACCACCAGCGCGTCGCCGGCGGCCAGCACCGTGCCCGGCGGGCCGCTCCCGTCGCCGGGACGTGCGCCGAACACCTTCATGTCGCGCCCCCGGCATCTCGTCCACGCTCCGGGCTTCGGGTCGAAGGCGCGGATGCGACGCGAGACCGCGTCGGGCGGCTGCGTCCACGCGATGCGCTCCTCATCGCGCGGGAAGGCGTCGTCTGGGATGTGGGCCAGCTTGGCGTGCTGGGGCGAAC
>CAYLJK010000254.1:3567-4451 GCA_964383975.1 uncultured Gemmatimonadales bacterium
CGTGAGCTTGGGTGCGTAGGTCGCGGCCGTGTCGTCCTGGGAACGCGGCGCCAGCCCCGTCTCGTCCAGCAGCGTGAGGGCCTCGATAAGGGCCAGGGCCCCCAGCTCCGCCAGCCGCTCGCGCAGCTCGCCGCCGGTCTCGTCCGGCGCGATCGGCGTGCGGACCTGGTGGAGGATCGGGCCGGTGTCGAGCCCCGCATCCATCTGCATGATCGTGATGCCGGTCTCGGTGAACCCCTCGAGGATCGCGCGCTCGATCGGGGCGGCGCCGCGGAGCCGTGGCAGCAACGAGGCGTGCACGTTGACCGAGCCGCGCGATGGAACCGCCAGCAGACGCGCCGGCAGGATGTGGCCGTATGCCACGACGACCGCGATGTCCGGGGCCAGCCGTTCCACCTCGGCCAGGAACGCGGGGTCGCCGGGGCGCTCCGGCTGGAGGACCGGGAGGTCCTCGGCGACGGCGGCGGCCTTCACCGGGGACGGGACGACGGTCGAACGGTGGCGGCCCGCCGGACGGTCCGGCCGCGTCACGACGCCGGTGACGTCGAACCCCTCGCCGACCAGGGCGGTCAGCGACGGGACCGCGAACGCCGGGGTGCCGTAGAAGAGGACGCGCATCGGCTCACGCGGACGGGGCGGCCTCCGGCTCGAGCGCCTGGATATAGCCCGTCTTCCCCCTGCGGGACCGCTCCCATTGTCGCATGAGAAAGCGCCGCTTGATCGGCCCGACGCGGTCCAGGAAGAGAATCCCGTCGAGGTGATCGAGCTCGTGTTGGATGGCGCGGGCGAGCAGGCCCGTAGCCTCGATGCGCCGCCGCGCCCCCTCCCCATCCAGCGCCTCAACCACGACCCGCGCGCTGCGCTGCACCTCGGCGTAGATGTCG
>CAYLJK010000255.1:0-4450 GCA_964383975.1 uncultured Gemmatimonadales bacterium
CGGAAAGTGCCACAGAAAACAGACCGCCTTCCCGCGGCCGACGGTCGCGGCGGCTGGTTCACGGCCGAGAGTGCCGGCCTCGTCCCGGTGTTCCGTGTGGCGCCCGGCGGCGCCGCCCAGCCGCTCCCGCAGCCGGGGGCGGGCGCGTTCAGCGGCCTCGACCTGGGCGGCACGGCACAGGCGCCGGTGCTGGTGGCGGTCTGGCAGAGCGCAGTGAACCCGCCCGAGATCGTGCGCGTGGACCCCGTGACGGGTCGAACGACGCTGCTCACCCGGTGGAACGTCGAGCGCGCCGCCGGCCTCGACTGGCAGCCCGTGCGCCACTTCTGGTTCACGTCCAGCCGGGGCGCACGGATCCACAACATGCTCGTCCTGCCGCCAGGGTTCGATTCGACGCGGAGCTACCCGCTCTTCGCGGTCATCCACGGCGGCGCGGCGAACATGTGGACCGATCAGTTCGTGCTGCGCTGGAACTACCACCTGCTCGGCGCGCCCGGCTACGTCGTCCTGCTCACCGACTATACGGGCTCGACGGGCTACGGCGAGGCGTTCGCGCAGGCGATCCAGGGCGACCCGCTGAACGGCCCCGGGCGGGACCTGTTGGAGGCGGTGGATGCCGCGCTGCGGCAGCACCGGTTCCTCGACTCGACGCGGATGGCGGCGGGCGGGGCCAGCTACGGCGGGCACCTCGCCAACTGGCTCGCCGTGCACACCACGCGCTTCCGGGCGCTCGTCACCCACGCAGGGTTGTGGGACCTCGAGAGCCAGTGGGGGACGAGCGACGTCATCTACGGCCGCGAGCTCGCGATGGGCGGACTGCCATGGGAGAACGGGGCGGCGTGGCGCGCGCAGAGCCCGCTCCAGCGGGCCGCCGAGCTGCGCACCCCGATGCTCGTCTCGGTGGGCGAGCGCGACTTCCGCGTCCCGATGAACAACGCGCTCGAGCTGTGGAGCGCGCTCCAGCGCCAGCGTGTGCCGAGCCGCCTGATCGTCTGGCCGGACGAGAACCACTGGATCCTGAAGGGCGAGAACAGCCGCTTCTTCTACCAGCAGGTGCACGCGTGGCTGGCGCGCTGGCTCGGCGGCGGCGGCGCGGCCTCGGAGTGACGGCCATGCGCGCGCCGACGGTGCTCGCCGCTCTCGTGCTCCTCGTCGCCCCGCTCGCGGCCCAGCAGCGCGCCCGCCCCGCGGCCGAGCCGTTCGCCTCCGAGATCGACCGCCGCACCGCCGCGGTGCTCGACAGCGTCGTCGCCTGGCGGCGGGACTTCCACCGCCACCCGGAGCTGGGCAACCGCGAGACCCGCACGGCGGGGATCGTCGCGGCGCACCTGCGGCGTCTCGGCCTGGAGCTGCGCACGGGCGTCGCGCACACCGGGGTGGTCGGCGTGCTGCGCGGCGGCCGGCCCGGTCCGGTGGTGGCGCTGCGCGCCGACATGGACGCGCTCCCTGTCACGGAGGAGGTGGACCTCCCCTTCGCCTCGCGCGCGCGCACGACGTACAACGGGCAGGAGGTCGGCGTCATGCACGCCTGCGGCCACGATCTCCACACCGCGATGCTGATGGGGGCGGCGGAGGTACTGGCGGGGATGCGCGAGCGGCTCTCCGGCACCGTCGTCTTCCTCTTCCAGCCGGCCGAGGAGGGAGCGCCGACCGGGGAGGAAGGCGGCGCGCCGCTGATGATCCGCGAGGGGGCGCTCGCGGACCCGGCGCCCTCGGCGATCTTCGGCCTGCACGTCTTCAGCGGCCTGGCCACGGGCGCGCTGGCGGTGCGACCGGGCGGGCTGATGGCCGCGAGCGACGTCCTGCGCATCACCGTGCACGGCACGCAGACGCACGGCGGGATGCCGTGGCGCGGCACCGATCCCATCGTGGCCGCCGCGCAGGTCGTCCTGGGTCTCCAAACGATCGTGAGCCGGCAGCTCGAGCTCACGCGAGCGCCCGCGGTGGTCACGATTGGGATGATCCGCGGCGGCGTACGCCAGAACATCGTCCCCGACGCGGTCGAGCTGCTGGGAACGATCCGCACCTTCGATCCGGCGATGCGCGAGGAGGTCCACGCCCGCATCCGCCGCACGGCGGAGGGGATCGCCGCGGCGTCCGGTGCGCGCGCGGAGGTGGAGATCGAGCCCCAGACCGCTGTGACGTGGAACGACCCGGCGCTGACGGAGCGGATGCTGCCGACGCTGCGCCGTGTCGCCGGCGGCACGCTCGCCGAGCGCGACCCGACCACCACGGCCGAGGACTTCTCCGCGTACCAGGAGCGCATCCCGGGCATGTACGCGTTCCTGGGCGTGACGCCGCCGGGGCAGGAGGCGACGGCCGCGGCCAATCACTCGCCGCGCTTCTTCGCGGACGAGGGCGCCTTGCCCGTCGGGGTACGCGCCCTCGCCAATCTCGCCGTGGACTACCTGGCGGGAGGCGGCTGCCGGCCGGTCAGCGGCCGGTGTACATGATCCGGTAGATCCGGCCCCCGCGGTCGTCGCTCACGTAGAGCGAGCCGTCGGGGCCTTGCGCGAGACCGGTGGGACGGTACGTCGCCGCCTGGCTCCCGCCGCGGAAGCCGTCCGCGAAAACCCGCCAGTCGCCACGCGGACCGGCGGCGCCGAACGGCGCGAAGACCACGCTGTACCCCTGCTGCGGCAGCGGCGCCCGGTTCCACGATCCGTGGAAGGCGACGAACAGCCCGTCGCGGTACTCGGACGGAAACTGGCGGCCCGTGTAGAAGAGCAGCGCGTTCGGCGCCCAGTGCGCCGGGAAGGCGAGCACCGGCTGGCCCACCTGTCCGCAGCGCCCCACGGCGCGGCCGTCGCCCCCGTACTCCGGCGCGAGCACCTTCACCCGCTGCTGTGGATCGTAGTAGCAGTACGGCCACCCGAAGTCCGCTCCCTCGCCGATGCGCAACAGCTCCTCGGCCGGCAGCTCGGCGTTCTGTTCCTCGTTGTACAGGGCGGGCCACAGGGTGTTGAGCTGGTCGCGCCCGTGCGGGACGCCCCACAGGGTTCCCGCGGCGTCCAGGCCGAGGGCGACCGTGTTGCGCAGCCCGGTCGCCCAGCGGCGGCCGTCGGCCTGCGTCTGCCGGGTGCGTCGCGCATCGAAGACCCAGATGCCGCCCGCACTGTCCAGCAGCATACACGGGTCCAACCCCGGCGAGCCGGCGCGGCGGTCCTGCTGCTGGCACGCGTTGGAAGGCGCGCCGATGTTCACGAAGAGGCGGCCGTCCGCCGTGACGGCAATGGACTTCGCGGCGTGCTGGCGCCGGCTGAGGAGGCTGCCGACGACCGTGTCGCCGGGAAGCTCGGGGGCGAGCCGGCCGGCGCGCCACGGGAACCGGATCACCGCTTCGTCGGTGGCGAAGTAGAGGTACCCGCCTTCGAGCGCGATCCCCGTGCCGCTGCGGCCGATGCCGGTGTGGCGGACGATGTCGGCGCGCCCGTCGCCGGAGGTGTCGCGGGCGACGAGGAGCCGTCCGTCGCGCAGCCCGGCGAGCACGTCGCCGTTCGCCGCAACGACGATGTGCCGCACCGGGCCGGCGCTGTCGCTGACCAGGACGGCGCAGAAGCCGGGTGGAAGCGTGAGGCCGGCATTCCCCTGGCCGCACGAGGCGGCCGGTGCCTGGGACAGGGCGTCCTCCCCGCCGCACCCCAGGAGCGCGAACAGGAGGACGCCGAGGCGGGTGCCGGTGCGAACGGTGTCGGGCATGCCGATACCGTAGCGCCGGCGGCGGCGGGGGGCAACGGCCTGGTCACGATGCCGCGCGGCGCAGCGCGGCCTTGATGCGAACCACGAACCGGGCCGGGTCGAAGGGCTTGCGAATGTAGTCGTCGGCGCCCTCCTCCATCAGTTCCACTTCGATGGCCTCCTGCTGTTCGCCCGTGAGGACCACGACCGGCAGGCCCGCGGTGCGCGGAGTGGCACGGACCTGGCGGAGCACCTCCCGTCCGTCCACGCGCGGCATGCTGAGGTCGAGCACCAGAAGGTCGAACCCGGTCCCCTGCGCGAGCCACGCCAGCGCCGCGGCGCCGTCCGCCGCCTCGGCGACGGCGAACCCCTGCCGCTCGAGCAGCTGCCGAGCGAGGGAACGACTCACCGCGTCGTCGTCAGCGAGCAGGATGCCGGGACGCGCAGTCTCCTCCGCGGCCGCCGGCGCTCCCGGCTCGCCCATCGCCTCGCCGAGCACACGATCCACCTCTGCGAGCGTTGTCAGCCCGGCCCGCACGCGCTCGAGAGCCACTTCCCGCATCCGCCGCAGCCCCGCACGGCGAGCGGACCGGCTCAGTTCGACCGCGCCCGCACCGTGCTCGATCTGCGCCGCGAGCTCCGGCGTCACGGTCGCAATCTCCAGCACCGGCACGCGGCCGCGGAAGCCGGTCCCGGCACAAGCCTCGCAGCCGCCCGATTCCACGACCGACCAGCCACCGTACCGCTCGGCCAGCCGGACCTCCTGCGCGTC
>CAYLJK010000256.1:0-2702 GCA_964383975.1 uncultured Gemmatimonadales bacterium
CGGCGAGGGGAACGTCGGGCTCATGACCGCGGCCCGGAAGTTCGACCCCGACCAGGGGGTCAAGTTCATCTCCTACGCGGTGTGGTGGATCCGCCAGGCGATCCTCGCTTCGCTGGCCCGCCAGGGCCGCACGGTCCGGGTCCCGCTCAACCGCACCGCGGACCTCTCGAAGATCGTGCGCACGGCGGAGGTGCTGCGGCAGCGGCTCCGCCGCGAGCCGACGCCCGAGGAGGTCTCCCAGGCCACCGGCCTCTCGCTCGAGGTCGTGCAGTCGCTGGCGGCGCTCAACAGCGGCGAAGTGCGCCTCGACGCGCCGCTCGATCCCGACGGTGACCGCTCGCTCATCGAACGGTTCGTCGCCGACGAGGGGCCGAGCACCGAGGACCAGGCGATGGACCGCTTCCTCGCGGAGGAGATCGAGAACGCCCTCGCCACGCTGCCGCCGCGCGACGCGAAGGTGCTGCGCCTCTACTTCGGGCTCGACGGCGGGCGCGAGCACACGCTCGAGGAGATCGGCGGGATGCTCGGCGTCACGCGCGAGCGCATCCGCCAGCTGCGCGACCGCGCGCTGAAGCGGCTGCGCGAGGGCGAGGTCGGCAAGGCACTCGCGTCGTTCGCCGCGTAGTCCGTCCCCAGGTCACATTCTTTACCGCTGCTGACGCGGGGCGTATCTTCGCCTCGTGCTCGCGGCCCTCGGCCGGTCCACCACCGGCTTCGTGGCGGCGTTCGGGCGGCTCGGCCTCTTCCTGGCCGACACGGCCCGGGCGCTGGCCGACGTGCGCACCTGGGGGCGGGTCCTCGCCGTCCAGATGCGGCGCATCGGCGTGGACTCGCTCCCCATCTCGCTGTTCATCGCCGCGTTCACCGGCATCGTCCTCGCGCTGCTGGCGTCGTACACCTTCACGGGCGCCGTGCCCCCCTACCTGGTCGGGACGCTCGTCGGCAAGACGCTGATGATGGAACTCGGGCCCGTGCTCACGGCGCTCGCCCTCTCCGGCCGCGTCGGTGCGACGATGGCCGCCGAGCTGGGCACGATGCGCGTCACCGAGCAGGTGGACGCGCTCGAGACGCTCGCCTACGACCCGGCCGCGTACCTCGTCGTCCCACGGGTGGTCGCGGGAACGGTCATGTTCCCGGTGGTGGTCGCACTGGCGATCGGGATGGGCCTGGTCACCGGGTGGCTGGCGGCCATCGCCCTGCTCCCCGTGACGAGCGCGGAGTTCATGCGCGGGCTGCGACTCTTCTACACGCCGTTCGACTGGCAGTACGGTCTCATCAAGTCCGCGTCGTTCGGCTTCGCGATCACCACCATCGGCTGCTTCCTCGGGCTCCAGACGCGCGGCGGCGCGGAGGGCGTGGGCAACGCCACCATGCGCACCGTCGTCTACAGCGCGGCGATGGTGCTGGTGCTGGACGCCTACTGGGCCGTCACCCTGCTGCGGCGCGGATGATCGCCTTCCGCGATCTCCACAAGGCGTTCGGGCCCAAGCGCGTCCTCGAGGGGTTCACCCTCGACGTGCGCGAGGGCGAGACGATGGTCATCATCGGCTACTCCGGGACGGGGAAGAGCGTGGCGATCAAGCACGTGGTCGGCCTGCTCGACCCCGATGCGGGCGAGGTGGAGGTGGACGGGCAGATTGTCCACGCGCTCGACCGGCCCGGGCTCACGGCGCTGCGCGCCCGGATCGGCTTCGTCTTCCAGTTCGCCGCGCTCTTCGACTCCTTCGACGTCTTCGAGAACGTCGCGTTCGGCCTGCGGCGGCGGCGGGACCTCGCCGAGTCGGAGATCGAGGACCGCGTGGCCCACGCGCTCCGGCTGGTGGACCTCGCGGGGACCGAGCGCCGCATGCCGGCGGAACTCTCGGGCGGGATGCGCAAGCGGGTCGGCCTCGCGCGCGCCATCGCGCTCCAGCCCGCGTACATGCTGTACGACGAGCCCACCACCGGGCTCGACCCGGTCACGGCGGCGGTCATCGACGAGCTGATGGTCCGCACCCGGGAGGCGCTGGGCGTGACCGGCATCGTCATCACGCACGACATGCGCTCGGCGTACCGGGTCGGTGACCGGATCGCGATGCTCTACCAGGGCCGCGTGCGGCAGGTCGGCACCGCGGACGAGATCCGGCACAGCGACGATGCGGTGGTGCGCGGCTTCATCGAGGGGCGTCCCGACGCCCGCTCCGCCGAGGACGCCGCGGCCGTCACTGCCGAAACGGCGGGAGCGCCGGCATGAAACGCGCGAACGAGACGCTCGTCGGCGCGACGGTCCTCGCGGCCCTCCTCCTCGTCGTCGTGGGGTCGGTGTGGCTGAGCCAGCTGCGCCTCGGCCGCCACGACGTCGTCGCCTCGGCGCGGTTCCGCTCCATCGGGCAGCTTCAGACCGGGAACCCGGTCCTGTTGCGCGGCGTGCGGATCGGGCGGGTCGAGAGCGTGGAGCTGGAGGGCGAGCACTGGGTGGTCGTCAGCTTCCGCGTCGGCGGCCGCTGGACGTTGCCGCCCGCGCCGGTGGCGATCATCTCGTCCACCACGCTGTTCGGCGACTGGGGGGTGGAGGTCGTCGCGCGCGAGAACCTCACGGACGACCCCGAGGTGCGGCGACAGGTGGCGGAGGCGGCCGCCGCCGGCCCCGACCGGTGGCCCGGCGCCACGCTCCCCGACATCGGCCAGTTGACGGCGCAGGCCGGCCGCATCGCCGGCGACAT
>CAYLJK010000256.1:2712-4446 GCA_964383975.1 uncultured Gemmatimonadales bacterium
GACACTCTCGCGCCGCGGCCCGTGGCCCTGGCGGTCGTGCTGTCCGGGGTGGGGCTGCCGCCTTCCGCGCGGCGAATCGCCGATGAGTCTGGCCGCGCCCGACCCGGGTCTGGCCTCGAAAGTCGATGGCGACATCGCGCAGATCGCCATCCGCTTGGAGGACGCCTTCGACACCGCCTCGGCGCGGCGATTGCGCGGGGCCTTCACGGACCTGTCGAACCTGTCGCGCCGGCTCAGCCAGATCGCCGCGGACCGGCAGGCGGAGCTGGCGCGCATCGGCGCCAACCTGGACACCGGCACCACGGCCCTGACCCGCGGCGCGGAGGCGCTCGCCCGCACGCTCTCCCGGGCCGACTCGGCCACGAGCCGCGAGCAGCTCCAGCGCATCCTCACCCACACGGACTCCATCACCACCGCGCTCAGCGCGGTGGCGACCAACCTGCGCGGGGTCTCCGCGACGGCGGCGGCCCAGCAGCAGGCGCTGGAGCGCATCATCGCCAACACCGACTCCGTGCTGGCGCGCATCCAGGCGGGGGAGGGGACGCTGGGGCGGCTGACGCGCGACACGGCCCTCTACCACGAGACGGTGACGGCGGTGCGGACGCTGCGCGAGATGCTCCAGGACATGAAGGCGAACCCGCGGCGCTACTTCTCGTTCTCGGTGTTCTGATGAGCCGCCAGATCCCCGCCGAGGAGACCAGCTCGGGCGGCGTCGTCTTCCGGCGCCGCGACGACGGCCCGGTGGTGCTGCTCATCCGGGATGCCTACCGCAACTGGGGCTTCCCGAAGGGGCACGTGGAGCCCGGTGAGGAGGCCGCGACCGCGGCGCTGCGCGAGGTGGCCGAGGAGACGGGGCTGACGGACCTCGTCCTGCACGGACCCGTCCAAGACATCGACTGGTTCTTCCGCTTCCGCGGCCGGCTCATCCACAAGACCTGTACCTTCTTCCTCATCGAGAGCCCGAGCGGCGATGCGCTGCCGCAGGCCGAGGAGGGGATCTCGGCGTGCCGGTGGCTGCCGCTCGAGGAGGCGCTCGCCGCCGTCTCGTACGCCAACGCGCGGGAGGTGCTGCGCACGGCCGGGGCGATGATGGCGCAGCTGGCTGGCACGTGAACGCGCCGGCGATCCCGGCGCTGCTCGCCGACCGCGCCGGACGCTCGGCGCTGCGGCGCGCCTTCCCGCGCGGCCGGGCCCGACTGGTGACGTGCCGGAGCCCCGCGCAGGTCGAGCGCGCGGTGCGCGCGCAGCTGACCGACGCGGTGGTGGTGGATCCGCGCGTCGCCGGCTCGCGCGAGCTGCTGGTGCGCTGCCGGGCCGCCTGGCCGCTGGTGCCGCGCTTCGTCTACGCGGCCTTCCGGCCCGACGACGGGGAGCTGCTGCGCAGCTGCCTTGTCGAGGGCGGCGCGATGCCCATCGTCGAAGGCGTCGAGGACGCGGTCCTCGCCGACCTCGTGCTCCCGCGGGCCGCCAGCGTCGAGCGCCTGGCGGCGCTCGCGGCGGCGCCGCGGCTGCTGCGGCTGACCGATCCGCTCCAGACGCGGGCGTGGCAGGAGGTACTGCGGCGCGCGGGCGCCCGCCTGCGCACCGCGGACGTGGCCCGCGCCCTGGACGTCTCGCGCGAGCACCTTTCGCGGCAGTTCGGGGCCGGCGGCGCCCCGAACATCAAGCGGGTCATCGACCTGGCTCGCACGGCCATCGCCGCCGACCTCCTGGCCAACCCCGGCTACTCGGTGC
>CAYLJK010000257.1:0-4430 GCA_964383975.1 uncultured Gemmatimonadales bacterium
GGCGGTTTGTTTTCTGTGGCCCTGTCCGTCGCCTCGCGGCGCCCAGGCGTTACCTGGCAGTCTGCCCTTGGAGCTCGGACTTTCCTCGGACCCCGAGGGGTCCGCGACCATCGCGCTCCGCACCCGAAAGATACACCGGTGGGGCCGCGGCGGTGACCCCTGCCGGGGCGACGCCCGGTCGGCGGTGACTGGACGGTGACGTCGGGACACCAACTTCAGGACCGTGCGATGCGCGCGGAGGGCGCATGCGGAAGCGGACGACGACGGTCGCCACGGTCCTGGAGCCGGCGGAGCGGGAGCGCGTGGCCGCCGCGGGCTCCGGGTGCTTCGAAGCGTTGCATGGGGACTCGCTCGACGACGCCATTCGATGCGTCCGCTACCGGGGCGCGGAGGCGCTCTTCCTGTCCGTGCATCGTTGCGCCGAGGCCGACCTGCCGCGCGTGGCGCAGTTCGTGCACGAGTTCCCGACGGTGCCGGCCTTCGCGCTCATCTCGAGGGGCGGCGACCGCCGCACCCACCAGCGCGTTCTGCACCTCGGGGCGTCCGGAGTCCGGGCGGTCGTGGACGTCTCGGTGCCTGGCGGCTGGCAGCAGTTGCGCGACGCGCTGCGGGAGCCCGTGTCTCCGGCCGTCGCGGCGATCCGCCTCGGACTCGAGGCGGATCTGCGCGGCGTGCCGCCGGACTGCCAGCTCTTCTTCGACCTGGTCGCCCGCCGCGCCCCCTCGACGCCGACGATCGGGGCGCTGCTGCGCGCGCTCAAGGTGGTGCCGAACTCGATCGTCTCGCGCTTCGTGCGGGCGCAGCTTCCGAGTCCCCGCACCTACCTGGTGCACATGCGGCTGCTGCATTGCGCGTGGCTTTTCGGGAGCGAGGGGCTCGGGGTCACGGACGTAGCGCACCGGCTGGAGTACTCGTCCCCGCAAGCCTTCGGGCGCCACGTCCGCGTACTGCTGGGAATCACGCCGCTAGAGTACCGGCGGCGCTACCCGTTCCCGGTCGCCGTCGAGTTCTTCCGGGCCACCCTCCTCACCCCGTACCGCGTCCGGCTGCTCACGTTCCACCCATTCGGAACGCTGCCCGGCGACCCCGGACACCGCCGTGGCGTGGGCGCCGGCCGGTCGGGGTGAGAGCTACGACGGGTGGTCAAGCGTCGCGTACGTGACCGTGTCGGGCCGGTGGCCGAGGACGGAGAAGCGGACGATCGAGCCGCGCAGGCGCTCGGCGACCTGTGCGAGTTCGCGGGTGCTGACGGTGAGGCGCTGAAGCGCGACCTGCTGGTCGGTGGCCGCGCCCGCCGCCTGCGCCGCGTGCTCGGCGCTCGTCGCGGCGAGACCGCCGACCCGCTCCATGCCGTCGAGGAGGGCGCCGGTCCCTTCCGCCTGCGCCTGCGAGGTGGCCGCCGCCGCTTCGACCAGCCCGGCGAAACCGGAGACGCCGTCGAGCACCTCGCGGATCGCCCGGTCCGCTGCGGCGGACACGGCACCGACCTCGCGCACGTAGGCTTCGCCTGTGCGAATCGCGTCCACCGCCTCGCTCACGCCGCCCCGCATATCCACGATGGCGCCGCCGACGTCGCGCGCCGCGCGGGCGGAGGCCTCAGCGAGCTTGCGCACCTCGAGCGCGACGACCGCGAACCCCTCGCCGTGCTCCCCGGCCCGCGCCGCCTCGATGGCGGCGTTGAGCGCCAGCAGGTTGGTCTGGCGGGCGAGCCCGGTCAGGGTGGAGGCGAGCTCCGCGATCCGCTCCGAGACCGGACCCAGGGCCTGCACCGCGGCGGCGCTCCGGCGCACCTCCTCGCCGACGGCCACCAGCGTCTGGCCAGCGCGGCCGATCCGCTCGCGGCTCGCCTCGGCTGCGGCGAGCAGTGCCCGCGCGCGAGTGGCCATGGCTTCGGTGCGCGAGCGCAAGGCGTCGGCCTCGGCCGTCGTACGCTCGGTGCGCGCCACCCCCTCCGTGACGACGATGCGCTGCTCCTGGAGCCTTGCCGCGAGCTGGGCGACGCCGCCGCCGACGGACGCGGCGGTCCGCTGCAGCTGCTCCGTCGAACCGGCGACGGTGTCGGCGACGGCGGCGACTATGGCGGCCTCCCGCTGGACCGCGGCGATCGTCGCCCCGGTCGCTTCGAGCACCCGGTTGAACGCGCGCTCAAGCATCCCCAGCTCGTCCGCGCTGACGCCCGCCGCCCGGACCGCGAGGTCACCCCGCTCCGCCTCCTCCGCCACCAGGCGCGCGTCGCGCAGCCGCTGGGCGAGACGCGCGGGTCCGCGCAGCAGGACCATGCCGGCGAGCCACACAAGGGCGGCGTCGAGGAAGGCCGCACCCGGAAGATCGAGGATGGTCCGGAGACCGGTCTCTGACTCGAACCACCGCCCATGCAGCCACGCGCTGGCGAGTGTCCCGGCACCGGTCGCGAATGGAAGCCACTCCAGGCCGCGGACACGCGCGTCCGCGAGGTACGGTGTGATGGCCACGATGAACAGCACCACGCCCGCCCCCCGGCCAGTGAAGGCCACGACGAGCGAGACGAGCAGGACGTCGAGCAGGGCGGAGACCTGGAGGGCGAGGTGGCGCAGCGGCGCGAGACGCCCGAGGCCGAGGACGCCCGCGTTCGCCACCAGTCCGGCCGCCGTGGTGATCGCCGTGACGCGCAGCGGGGCGTCCGTCAGCCCGACGAGCGAGCCGGCACCGAGGAGCACGCCCGCGACGGGGACGGTCCACCAGCGCCGGCGGCAGCTGCGGGCGAGCGCGCCGGGCGCGGCCAAGGTCGCCGCCGCGGCCGTCACGGTGCGAGGAGGTCGCGCACGGTCAAGAGGGCATGCACGGGGTACCCTGCCGCCTGGAGCGCCTCGCGTCCACCCTCCTCCCGGTCCACGACGGCGAGGATCCCCAGCACATCTGCTCCCTCGTCGCGGAGAGCGGCGGCGGCAGCCAGCGCGGACGCACCGGTGGTGATCACGTCCTCCACGATCACGACCCGGTGCCCGGGCTCGAAACAGCCCTCGACGCGGCGCCCGGTGCCGTGCGTCTTCGCCTGCTTGCGCACCGTGAAGCCGTGGATGAGCGGCGGATGCGCGGCGGACGCGGCGGCGATGGCATACGCGACCGGGTCGGCGCCGAGGGTCAGCCCGCCGACGGCGTCAGCCCGCCAGCCCCGCTCGCGGATGGCCTCGAGGCCGAGCGCGCCGATGAGGGCGAGTCCGTCGGCGTGCATCGTGGTCCGGCGACAGTCGATGTAGTAGGAGGACCGGCGTCCCGACGCGAGCACGAAGTCCCCAGTCCGCAGCGATCGGGCGCGCAGCAGCTCCCGCAGGCGCTCGCGCGGCGACACGGTCAGCGCCCGCCGCCGAACAGCCCCTTCAGCGATCCCATGAGGCCGCTTCGGCCCGGTCCGGCCGGCTGCGCCGCGGCCGCCACGAGTTCCTCGGCGAAGGCGAGGACCGACCGCTGACGCTTTGCGGGTTCGCGGCTCAGGCCGCGCATGACCACGTCCTCGACGGCCTTCGGGAACACCAGGTCCCGGCTCGCCTGGCCGAGCGGGACCGGCGGCTGCGTGAGCAGCTGATGGAACAACTCGCGTGGGGACTTGGCCTGGTACGGCAGCCGCGTCGTGAGCAGGAAGTAGGCGATCGTCGCGAGAGAGTAGATGTCCGCGGGCTCGCCCACGAGCTCCCCCGAGAGAGCCTCCGGCGCGACGTACTGGAGAGTGCCGACGAAGAACCCGGTGCGCGTGAGCCGCTCCTCCGGCTTGGCGTCGGCGTCGCGCGCGATGCCGAAGTCGAGGAGCCGGGCGCGCTGGGTGCGCGGGTCGTAGATGACGTTCTCGGGCTTGAGGTCTCGGTGGATGATGCCCGCGGCGTGCGCGGCGGAGAGCCCCTCGGCAATCTGGCGGACGATGGACGCGGCGAGCGGGGGGGTCAGCGCACCGGAGCGCCGGACGAACTTGACGAGCAGCTCGCCGTCGACCCATTCAAGCGCGAGGTAATGCAGGCCGCCGGCCTCGCCGTAGTCGTACGTGCGCACCACGGAGGGATGGCTGACCCGGCTGCCGAACGCGGCCTCGCGCAGGAACCGCTGCACCGCGGTCCGGTCGGCACGGAGCTTCGGGCGTAGCACCTTCACCGCACACTGCCCCCGTTCCGGGTGCTGCGCGCGGTACACGGTCGCGGTACCGCCTTCACCGACGCGCTCGAGCAGGCGGTAGCCGGCGACGGTCTGGCCGGTCAGGTTCTCGGAATGCATGCGAGCCGGACCAAGGTACCGACCGCAGCGGAGGCGGGCAAGTCAATGTGGCGCCGTGCCTTGACGCACCGCGAGCGAGTCCCGTACCTTGCCGCCAGGTCCCTCCCGTCACCATCGAGGCCGATACGGTCCGCGCATCCGCCCGCCACCTGCTGACGCTCTCGCTGGTCCTGTCGGCCGGGTGCGGCACG
>CAYLJK010000258.1:0-4370 GCA_964383975.1 uncultured Gemmatimonadales bacterium
AGCGCCCCGCGGAGCGCCTCCTCGTCGACGGGGGGCACGGGGAGCACGACCAGGCGGGCGCGCCACGGCCGCGGCCGGTAGTAGCGCATCAGGTACTGCGTGAGCAGCTCCCCTTCCGGGACCCCTTCGGCCCCCTCCAGGAACGTGTGCTCGCGCCCGATCACCTTCCCGTCACGGATTCGCATCACGACGGCGCAGGCGTCGTCCTCGTCGCGCGCGAGCCCGACGGCGTCGCAGTCCCCGCCGCCCACTCGCTCGATGGCCTGCGGCGCCTCGATCTGGTCGAGGCGTCGCAGCGCGTCCCGCAGCTCCGCGGCACCCTCGAAGTCGAGGGCCGCGCTCGCCGCCTGCATCCGTTCGCGCAGGCGCGTGCGCACCTCGATGGTGCGCCCCTCCAGGAACAGCAGCACGTCCTGGATCATCCGCCGGTACGACTCGCGCGATTCCCGGCCGACACAGGGGGCACGGCACTTGTGAATGTGGTAGTCCAGGCACGCGCGGTCCGGGGCCTCGGCCGGGAGCGCGTAGTGGCAGGAGCGCACCGTGAAGAGCCGCCGGATGACCCGCAGCGTTTGCCGCAGCGCGCCAACGTCGGTGTATGGGCCGAAGTAGCGCGCCCCGTCATCCGACGCCTGGCGCGTGACGAGGACGCGCGGGAACGGCTCCTGGAGCGTGACGGCGAGCCACGGATACCGCTTGTCGTCGCGCAGCAGGACGTTGTACCGCGGACGGTGCTCCTTGATGAGGTTGTTCTCGAGGAGCAGCGCCTCCGACTCCGACGGCACGACGATCGTCTCGAGCGAGCGGATCTCCCGCCGCAGCAGCGCGAGGCGTGGGACCGCCAGCGCCTCGTCCCCGAGGTACCATCGGACCCGTTGGCGCAGGCTCTTCGCCTTGCCGACGTACAGCACCCGCCCCTCGGCGTCCTTCCAGAGGTAGACCCCTGCCGCGTCGGGGAGAGCGGCGATGGAAACCGCGAGCGGGTCGAGCGGAGCCGTCATCCCTGGCGGCGGCGCGCCGCGTCGAGGAGGCGCACCGCGTCGGGGTGTCCCGCCGCGACGGCCGCCGCGAAGAACGTCGCGGCGAACGCGAGGCACGCGACGAGGGTCTCGGCGACGACCCCGAGCGACGCCGAGCCCCGCGCGCCGAGCACGCCCGCCACGGCCGCGGCGGCGGACGCCACCGCCACCACGCCCGCCGCGCGCCAGTCGGCCGCCCGCAGGACCGGACCCGTCCGCCGTCGCAGCCGCAGCAGCAGCGCGGTCATGTTGGCGAGCGCCGCCAGCGAGGCGCCGAGCCCGATCCCCGCCGGGCCGAGGCGCTGCATCAGCAGGTACGAGAGCCCGGCCGAGAGGACGATCGAGCCCGCGGCCGTCACGACCGGCGTGCGCGTGTCCCGGAGCGCGTAGAACGCCGACGCGACCAGCTTCACGGCGGCCCAGCCAACGAGGCCCACCGAGTAGGCCGCGAGGACGGCGCCGACGAGCCGCGTGTCGTCCCGCCCGAAGCGGCCGGTCTCGTAGAGCAGTCGGACCAGCGGCTCCCGGAGCACGACGAACGCGGCCGCCGACGGGAGCACGAAGAAGGCGATGCGCCGCAGCCCGTCGGCCACCCGCGTGCGGAGCACCTCGAGCCCCCCCCCGCCATCGGCCTCGCGGGAGAGCTCGGGGAGCGCCGCTGCGGCGATGGAGACGCCGAACAGCGCGATGGGCAGGTTCGTCAGCAGCTGCGCGTACCCCAGACTCGCCACGGCGCCCGTCCCCAGGAGGCTGGCGAGTTGCGTGTCCACGAAACTCGAGATCTGTGCGACGCCCGCCCCGATGACGACCGGGGTCCACGCGGTGAGCACTCCGCGGACGCCCGGGACCTCCAGCGACGGACGGAACGCGAAGCCGCCCGCGAGGCGCAGTGCTTGCGGCACCTGCACGACGAGCTGCACGAACGACCCGGCGACGATACCCCACGCGAGCCCCACGGCCAGCGCTCCACCCGCAAGGGTCGCCCCCGCGCCGACGAGCACGGCGATCTGCACGACGTTCCACAGCGTCGGGGCCGCGTACGGCAGGAAGAAGCGGCGGTGCGTGTTGAGGATGCCGAGGCACCACGCCGCGAGGATCAGCAATCCCGAGCCGGGGAAAATGATCCGCACCAGTGTGACCGTCAGCCGCCGCTTCTCCGGGTCGAAGCCCGGCGCGACGAACGTCGTGACGGCCGGCGCCAGCAGGATGCCGAGCACCGCCGCGATCCCCGAGGCCAGCAGCAGGATGGACGCCACCGCTCCGGCGAGGGCGCGGGCGGCCTTCGGGTCGTCCGACTCCAGGAGCCGCGCGTACGCGGGGATGAACGACGCGGAGAGCGTCCCCTCCCCGAGGAGGTTGCGGATGGCGTTGGGGATCTTCAGCGCGGCGCGGACCGCGTCGGCCGCGGCCTCGTTGCCGAAGTAGTGCGCGAAGGTGCGCTCCCGCAGGAACCCCGCGAGGCGCGAGACGAAGATGCCCGCGGCCACCATCGCCGCCGAGCGACCGGCGGGTGGGGCCATCGCCTAGGGCTGCGGCCTGGGGAGCTTCGCGGCGGCGGCCTGGCGCTGGGTGGGGTCCTCGAGGAGGCGCTGGAGGAACTGCTGCTCCTCCTGCACCTGGCCGAGCTGGCGCGTGAGCGCTTCGATCTCCGACTCGAGGACGCCGACCTTGCGAGTGAGGTCCTCCACCTCGGGCGGGATCTCCGGCGCTCCGCCGTGCCGGCGGTCCACCCACGCGCGGACCACCGGGCTGTCCAGCACGACTGCCGTGAGCGGGATCAGCAGCGCGACGAAGATGACGAGCCAGATCACAGAGCGAAACCTAGGGTTGCGGGAGTACGCCTACAAGGCCGGCCTCCACGTGGGTCCGCGCGGCCGTCATGAGCACGTCGAGCGTCGCCCGCCCGTGGCGCGCCAGGAACGACGGCACGCCGACCGCACGCTCCTGGGGCGTACCCTCGGGGAGCAGCGCGTCCCGGGCCCGGGCCAGCCGCGCCAGCGCGGTGTCGCCGCGCCGCCGCAGCGCCGCGGCGAGCTTCCGTTCCATCCTGGCTACGCCCACGAGTGCCTGGTTGCGGATGCCATCCGCGGTGCGCTCGAGCGTGGGATCGACCGCGGCGGCCTCCCGGCGCAGGTCGGCGTAGCCGGCCTCGATCGCTGCGCGCAGGCCCTCGAGCAGGCGGGCCGCTCCGGCTGGAAGCGCCTGCGCCGCCACCACGTGGGCGAGATCGCCGTCGGCGCGCATCAGCCGCTCCGGGGTGAGTCCCAGCTTGCCGAGGATCGCGTCCACCTTGGGCTCGATGAGCGCCCCGGCCAGCCGAGGGAAGCGGACCGGGCGCGGCGCGCCGGTGCGAGCGAACACGGGACCCACCTGCTCGAGGTAGGCCATCTCCCCGGGCCCCCCCACGTACGCCA
This sequence comes from uncultured Gemmatimonadales bacterium, assembly GCA_964383975.1. Taxonomy (GTDB): domain Bacteria; phylum Gemmatimonadota; class Gemmatimonadetes; order Gemmatimonadales; family JACORV01; genus DASXPG01. The sequence continues at coordinate 3,434 of CAYLJK010000258.1, forward strand.
CCGTCGGGAACAGAGCCGCTTCGAGGGCGGGCCGCAGCAGGACGTTCGCCGAGAGGCGCTCCGGCTCGCTGGCGAGCAGCCGCGCGGCGCCTTCCAGGTCCAGCGTCTCACCGCCGCGCCTCCCCGCGAACCGCCCGTCCCCGACGAAGCGCAGCCGGTCGCGCCCCTGCACGCCCTCGAGCATCACCAGGGTCAGGCCCTCGCCGGCGCCCACGGGCGTCGGTCGGCCCGCCGCGCGCAGCCGCTCCGCCTCGGCGGCCAGGGCCGCGTCGAGCGCGCCCGCCTCCCGCAACGCGGCGAGGAGGAGGTCGCCCGCCGCCGCCTTCAGCGCCCCGTGCCACCCCCGGCACACCACCACGCCGAGCGGCCCGAGCAACTCCGCCATGGCGGCGGCGAACGCCTCCGCGAGGGAGGCGCCGGGCTGGTAGGCGCGGCCCAGCCACGCGAGGGTCGCTTCCGCGGCCGAGGATGGTGGGAGCACCGCGGCCAGCCGGGCGAGGGCGCGGGGGCCGTCGGGACCCACCAACTCGCGGAATGCCGGGCGCATCGGCGCGCGATCGTCCCGCTCCCGCAGCACCACGCGCACGGGCTTCCCTGCGGCGTCGAGCACGAGCGACCAGTTGATCTCGGTGAAGTCGTGGTCGTCGCCGGCCGCCCAGAAGACGGGGACTACCGGCGTGCCCCACGCGGCCTCGAGCGCCTCCGCCAGCGCCGCCGCCGTCACCGCCTTGTGCACGGCGTACAACGGGCCCGTGAACAGGCCCGCCTGCTGGCCGGTGGTGACCGCGAGCACACCGCCGTCCAGGAGCCGGCGTCGCCGCTCCACCGCGGCACCGACCGCGAGCAGCGCGTCCGCGGCGGAGCCCGGGAACCGGCGTCCGGCCTGCTTGGCGCGCGCGGCCGCGAGGTCGCCGGAAACCGCGGCGTCGAGCGGAAG
>CAYLJK010000259.1:0-3095 GCA_964383975.1 uncultured Gemmatimonadales bacterium
GTGCCCAGCAGGACGCGTTCCTGCCGCACGTCGAGCGCGGGACGATCACCCTCATCGGCGCGACCACCGAGAACCCGTCGTTCGAGGTGACCGGGGCGCTGCTGTCGCGGACCCGGGTGTTCGTGCTGGAGCCTTTGTCGGAGGATGACCTGCGCGTGGTGGTGCAGCGGGCCCTCGAGGACCGGGAACGGGGGCTCGGGGCGGGGGGCTGGAGGCTGGAGGACGACGCGATGGCGCTGCTGGTGCGCGAGGCGGACGGGGACGCGCGGAGAGCGCTCTCGGCGCTGGAGGCGGCGGCCGAATACATCGGGGGTGGGCGCGGGGGCACGGCGGCACGGGGGCACGGAGCAGCGCGCTCTCCGCTGCCGGCGTCCGGCCCCCCGCTCATCACCGCCGCGGACATCGCTGACGCCCTCCAGCGGCGGTTCGCGCGCTACGACAAAGGCGGGGAGGAGCACTACAACCTCATCTCGGCGCTGCACAAGGCGATGCGCGGGAGCGATCCCGACGGGGCGCTCTACTGGCTCGCGCGGATGATCGACGGCGGGGAGGACCCGCTATACATCGCGCGGCGGGTCATCCGCGCCGCTTCGGAGGACGTCGGTCTCGCGGACCCACGCGCCCTGGAGCAGGCGCTCGCCGCGAAGGATGCCATCCACTTTCTCGGCCAGCCGGAAGGGGAACTCGCGCTCGCGCAGGCGGTGCTGTACGTGTCGCTCGCGCCGAAGTCGAACCGCGCGTACGTGGCGTGGGGGGAGGCCCTGCGCGCGGCGCGCGAGCATCCGGCCGAGGGGGTCCCGCTGCACATCCGCAACGCGCCGACGAGGCTCATGAAGGAGCTGGGCTACGGGGAGGGGTACGACTACGCGCACGCGCATCCCGAGGGGTACTCCGCGCAGGAGTACCTGCCGGAGAAGCTGCGCGGCTCGGTGTACTACGAGCCGAGCGCGTTCGGGTTCGAGAAGGAGATCGCGAAGCGGATGGCGTGGTGGGCGGGGCTGAAGCGGCGGGCGGAAGGGCGGGAGAGCGAGAGAGCGGGGAGCGAGACTGACGGCGGTGTGACAAGCGGGGATGAGGGTTGAGTCCGCGGCAGTTGCACCAGGTGGCGCCGCCGGTGGAGCGGGCGCTGCTGGTCGGGGCTCCGAGGAAGGGGACGCCCGACGCGGCCAGGATGCGCGAGCATCTCGATGAGCTGGCGCGGCTGGCGGACACCGCGGGGGCGGATGTGGTGGGCCGGGTGACCCAGGTGGTGGAGAAGCCCGCGCCCGACTTCTACGTGGGCAAGGGCAAGGTGCAGGAGATCGTGGGTCGCATCGCGGACGAGCGGGCCACGATGGTCATCTTCGACGAGGAGCTGAGCCCGGCGCAGGGGAAGAACCTGGAGCAGGCGCTGAAGGTGCGGGTCATGGACCGCACCGAACTGATCCTGGACATCTTCGCGCTGCGCGCGCGCAGCCACGAGGCGCGCATGCAGGTGGAGCTGGCGCAACTAGAGTACCTGCTGCCGCGGCTGGCGCGGATGTGGACGCACCTTTCGCGCATCCGGGGTGGCATCGGCCTGCGGGGCCCGGGCGAGACGCAGCTCGAGACCGACCGCCGGATGATCCGGACCAAGATCGGGCAGCTGAAGCGGAAGCTCGCGGAGGTGGCCGAGCACCGGTCGCGGGTGCGGGCGCGGACGCGCGACCGGGGCGTGCTGCGGGTTGGGCTGGTGGGGTACACGAACGCCGGCAAGACGAGCCTGCTGCGGGCGTTGACCGGGGCGGAGGCACACGTTGAGGACCGGTTGTTCGCGACGCTGGATACGCAGAGCCGGGAGGTCGAGGTGGGGCGGGAGGAGAGAGGGGAGGGGAGGGGGGCGCGGGGAGGCTCCAGGAGGGGCGCCACGAGGGTGCGGTTCACGGACACGGTGGGGTTCATCCGGAAGCTGCCGCACGGGCTGGTGGCGAGCTTCCGGGCGACGCTGGAGGAGGCGCTGGACGCGGACGTGCTGATCCACGTGGTGGACGCGTCCCATCCAGAGTGGCGGGAGCAGGCGCAGGTGGTCGGGGAGGTGCTTCAGGAGGCGGGGCTCGCGGATGGCGTGCCGGTGGTGGTGGCGCTGAACAAGTGCGACAAGCTGACGTCTGAGGAACGGGAGGCCGTGGCCGAGGAGGCCAGGGGGCGGGGGTGGGAGGCGGTGGTGGTGAGTGCGCGGACGGGGGAGGGGATGGAGGGGGGGCGGGGGGGGGGGGGCGGGCGCGGCGGGGGGGGGGGAGGGCGGGGGTGGAAGAGGCCGTCGCGCATGCCGCCTGAGGCCGTTCTGCGGAGGCTTTTCACGGGCGCTGGTCGGTGTGCTGGCTGTGACGCACGTCACCTTCAGAGCGCTCTGCTCACCCTAGTCTAGGCTCAGTGGTACCAGTATTTTACGACGTTCTTTCGGGACCCGTCGCTTGAACGGTGTCCGCCCTTCGTAACCGCGCAGCAGGACGCCTATCAAGGGAATGTCGATCCCGTCGCCGGACCCCCTGACGCGGACTTCAGCCGCCACCAGCCCGCCAGCGTCCGGCGGGCGGTCTTCAGGTCCATCGTTCGACCCGCCCTCCAGCGATGATGGCGTGCGGATGCGACTCCGCCTCCAGCGGGGGGCGCAGCGGAACCTGCGGCGGTTCACGGCGCGCGCCATGGCCCGGGTTCTCGTCCTTCTCCTGGCGGATCTGACTGCGTTCTGGGTCGCCCGGACCCTCCTGCGTGGGTTCCGCGTCTCGGGCCTGCACGGCCGGATGGCCGATGAGCTGCGCGCGCTGCTGCCAGAGGGGTACATCGACGGCTGGCAGTTCGCGGTGGCGCTGGTGCTGGGCCTGACGCTAACCGGCAGCTACGGCGCCGGGGACGCCCGGCGTTCCTCGTCTCGACTGCTGGGCGGGGCGGCGCTGGCGGCCACGCTGGCGCTGTGGAGCGCGGCGTGGACCCAGGGCACGGCGACGGTGTTCGGCCGCCTGCTGGTCACGGCGCTGGGGTCGTGGATAGTGCTGATGGTGGGCCGGTTCCTGGTCGAGGCGGTGGTGTTCCGTGTGCGGGGCGGTCCTACGCGCCTACGCGCGCTGCTGGTCTCG
>CAYLJK010000259.1:3105-4338 GCA_964383975.1 uncultured Gemmatimonadales bacterium
GATCCGCGGGTGATCGTCGAGGGGGACTCGTCGGCGGCGTGGGCCGCCGAGAGCGACCTGGACATAGTGGACAGCGTGGTTATCGGCGGGGACGCGGATGTGCTGCGGCGCCAGGTGGAGCGGGCGCTGGGGGAGCACGGCGTTGAAGTGATGCTGTTGTGGGGGCCGTTCCAACCGGAGGAAGCGCAGGTCCTCGTGGACGTGGCGACGACGGCGGGGTGCCAGCTGCTGGCCGTGCCGTCGTCGCTGTTCGTGGCCGGAGCGGACGCGAAGGTGAGCTGGCGGGGCGGCCGGCCGATGCTGGAGCTCTCGGCGCCCAGTCTGCGGGGCTGGGAGCTGATCCTCAAGCGGTCGGTGGACCTGCTGGGATCGGTCGCCGGTCTGCTGGTCCTCGCGCCCCTGCTGGCGCTCATTGCGCTGGCCGTGCGGCTCGACTCGAGCGGCCCGGTGTTCTTTCGACAGGACCGCATCGGGATGGGCGGCCGGCGCTTCCGCGTGTGGAAGTTCCGCACGATGGTCACGGGGGCCTCGGACGCGGCGCATCGCGAGTTGGTCACGCGGATGCTGCAGGGCGACGAGACTACGACGGCGACGGCAGCGGACGACGGCAGCAAGGTGTTCAAGCTGGTCCACGACACTCGTGTCACGCGGGTGGGGGCACTGCTGCGCCGCTACTCGCTGGATGAGCTGCCGCAGCTGTTCAACGTGGTGCGGGGGGAGATGAGCCTGGTAGGGCCGCGGCCGCCGCTGCCCTACGAGGTGAAGCACTACGATCCCTGGCAGTACGATCGGCTGCAGGTGCTCCCGGGCATCACCGGGCTGTGGCAGGTCTCGGGACGCAACCGGCTCAGCTACGGCGAGATGATCCGGCTGGACGTGCGCTACGTCCAGGAGTGGTCGCTGTGGCTCGACTTCAAGATCCTGTTCAAGACCATCCCGGTGGTGCTGTTCAACTCCGGGAAGGCTGCCTAGGCAGGGGGGAACCGTGAGTGTGGGCAAGCTCGGCGTCGGCGTCATCGGCTGCGGCTACTGGGGGCCGAACCTCGTCCGCAACTTCGCCCGCCATCCGGACGCCGAGGTGCGCGCCGTCTGCGACGCTCAGCCGGAGCGAGCCCAGCGAGTAGGCGGCGAGTACCGCGTGCCCTCGGTCGGGCAGCGCGCGGAGGACGTGATCGCGGATCCATCGGTGCAGTTGGTCGTGGTCGCGACGCCGACGCACACGCATTTCCCGCT
>CAYLJK010000260.1:0-4301 GCA_964383975.1 uncultured Gemmatimonadales bacterium
ATCCACCCCGGCTGCGTGACGATGAAGCGCCCCGGGGGCACGCGGAACATGTCGAGGCCGTCGGTGCCGGCGCTCGTCGCGGCCGTGTCGCCGAGCAGCGTGAGGAGCGTCGGGACGATGTCCTGGTGCGCCGTCACGCGATCGACCACCTGGGGTGTGACGCCGGGCCCGAGGATCGTCATCGGCACGTGCACCTGGTAGGCGGTCACGTCGTAGCCGTGGCCCAGGCGCCCCTTCTCGCGGTACTCCTCGCCGTGGTCGGCGGTCACCAGCACGAGCGGCTCCCGGCCGCGCCGCGCGGTGATCCACGTCAGCAGCTCGTCGAGCTTCCGGTCCACCTCGTAGGCGGCGTTGCGCGCGCGGTTCTCGATGAGTCGCGGCGGCTCGCGCACGGCGCTCATCGTGGAGGCACCGCCGGCCCAGAACGGCGTGAACGGGGTCTGATCGTCGGGGAAGGTGTAGCGGAAGTGCGTCCCGTCGAAGAACAGGAAGAGGAAGAGCGGCGCGGTGTCGGCCGCGCTGACGAACGCCTGCGCCCGCACCAGCATCACCGAGTCGCGCACCATGCCGCTCCCCGGGAAGTCGGTCTCGAGGTCGCGGTCCACGTCGTGGAAGACGGTCTCGCGCAGCCCCATCCAGTCCACCGAGGAGGCGGCGAGGAGCCGCAGCCGGTAGCCGTTGGCGCGCAGCGCGCCGAAGAGGAGCGGACGCCGGCCCTCCGCGACGACCTGGTCGAAGCGGCGCGAATCGAGGCCGTAGAAGAGCGAGAAGACGGCGTAGTGCGTGGACGAGGCGGAGGCGTAGTGGCGCGTGAACCGCGCGCCCCGCGCCGCGCGCGCCCAGAGCCGCGGCATCGTGCGCTGGTCGAGAAACTCGTCGCGCACGCTCTCGATCGCGACGAGCACCACGTCGGGCCGGCGGGTGAAGCGGACGTCGGCGGCGTCGCGCCGGCCGTAGGGGGTGGCCACGCCCGCCTGGAGCGCGGCGGCGACGTCGCCGGCGGCCGCGAACTTCGAGCGGCCGGTCATGCGGCCCAGCAACTTGTTCATGCTGAGCGGCGCCTGGAGCGGCAGCACGTGGCTCGCCGCCTTGACCGCGGGCCCGGCGTAGAAGGCCATCGCCGCGGCGCCGATGCGCTCCACCACCATGAGGCCCAGCACGGCGGCGACCCACGGCCAGGCGCGGCGCGGTGAGGCGAAGCGCGGCAGCAGCCGCCCGCCGAGCCCCAGCTCGGCGGCGACGAACAGCGCCCCGCCCGCGGCGGCCACGGCGACCTCGATCCCGGTGAGCCCGGTCTCGCGCAGGGCGTTGGGCTGGAGCAGGAGCCGCAGCAGCAGGCCGTTCACGTGGAAGGTCAGCGCGCGGTAGATGCGGCCGTCCACGAAGAGGGCGGTGCACCAGAGGCCGGTGGCGAGCGGGAGCGCGTACCGGTACAGCCGCGGCCACGGGGAGAGCGGCAACGTCAGGAGGTACGGCCAGAGCGCGAGGACAAGGGCGCCAGCGCCCCAGGCCAGCACGAGCCCGACCCGCACCAGTGTGGGCAGGCCGGTGAGGGCCTGCGCGGCGGAGTCCACGCTGAAGAGAAGAATCAGCGGCGCGTGGGCGAGCGCCCACCAGAGCCCGGCCCGCCGCAGCAGGCCGGCCGGCGCGGGCCCGCTCACGCCGCCGCGGCCGCCGCCAGACGCGCGAGGGCGGCCTCCCGGCCGACGGCCACCAGCAGCTCGTTCACCGGCTCGGAAACGGTGCTGCCGGTGAGGACGATGCGGATCGGCTGCATCACTGCGCCCACCCTCATCCCGTGCGCCTCGGCGACGCGGCGCAGTTCGGTCTCGAGGGCGGGGGCCGTCCAGTCGAGGAAGCCGCTGAGCGCCGCGGTGGCGAGGCGCAGGCCGTCCTTGTAGGCCGCCACGTTCTTCGCGATGAACGCGGCCGCCTTCTCGTCCGGGGTCGCGGGCTGCACGCCGGCGCGCACCCGTACCTGGCGCACGACGTCGAGCGTGGTCCAGCTGCGGGGCAGCACCGCCCGGATCAGCGGCTCCCGGCGCTCGGCCGTGACGCCGGCCAGCGGCGCGTCGAGCATCGCGGCCAGCGCCTCGGCGCCGAGGTGCCGCAGATGCTCGCCGTTCATCCATTGCAGCTTCCGCGGGTCGAAGACGGCGGCCCGCTTCTGGACGCCGTCGAAGCTGAAGGCGTCCACCAGCGCATCCATGTCGAAGAACAGCTCCCGGTCGTCGCCCGGGCTCCAGCCGATGAGGGCCAGGAAGTTGGCCATCGCTTGGGGGAGGATGCCCTCGTGCTGATAGTCCGCGACGGCCGTGGCGCCGTGGCGCTTGGAGAGTTTCTTGCCGTCCATGCCGAGGATCATCGGCACGTGGCCGAAGCGCGGCACCGGCCGGTCCAGCGCGCGGTAGAGCAGGATCTGTTTCGGCGTATTCGAGATGTGGTCATCGCCGCGGATGACGTGCGTGATGCGCATCGCGATGTCGTCGGAGACGACCGCGAAGTTATAGACCGGCGTGCGGTCGGCGCGGAGAATGACGAAGTCCTCGAGGTCCTTGCCGTGGAAGCTGATGGGCCCGTGGACCATGTCGTCCCAGGTGACGTCCTCGTGGCTGACCCGGAAGCGCACGGCGCCGCCCTCGAGATAGGCCTTCCCCTCGGCGACAAGGTGGTCGGCGTCGGCCTGGTGCTGCGCGAGGTCGGCGCCTTGGAAGTACGGGCCCTCGTCGTAGTCGAGGCCGAGCCAGCGCATCCCGTCGAGGATGACCTGCGTGAACGCATCGGTGGAGCGTTCCTTGTCGGTGTCCTCGATGCGGAGAACGAACGCCGCATCCTCGCCGGCGCGGCGGGCGTGCTGGACGAACAGCCAGTTGAAGAGGGCCGTGCGGGCGCCGCCGACGTGCAGCGAGCCCGTCGGCGAAGGGGCGAAGCGGACTCTGATCATGGGAAGCGGAGTGGGAGGGATTCGAACCCTCGATACAGGTATTAGCCCGTATAACGGTTTAGCAAACCGCCGCCTTCAGCCTCTCGGCCACCACTCCGGACGCAGCGGTGAGCCGTTCGCCCCGTGAGCCGGGAGCAGGGGGCGGAACGGCGCTGGCTGCAAGGGTGGCAATATCGCCCGGCTCCGGCCGCGGGCCAAGTAGCAGACGGCGACGCGCCTTGCTCGCCCGGACCAACCTCGCGGCGTCCCGCTACGTCGCCTTCTCGATCTTCGCCCAGGTGTCGCGCAGGGTCACGGTGCGGTTGAAGACCAGCCGGTCCCCGGTGCCGTCCACGCGGTCGCGGCAGAAGTACCCCTGGCGCAGGAACTGGAGCGGCTCGTCGGGCGTCACGTCGGCGAGGCCCGGCTCCACCTTGCAGTCGGTCAGCACCACGAGCGACTCGGGATTGAGCACCTCCTCGTACCGCTTCCGCTCCAGCTCCGCCGCCGGGTCCTCATGCAGGAACAGCTTGTCGTAGAGCCGTACCTCGGCGCTCCGGCAATGCGCCGCCGAGACCCAGTGCGAGGTGCCGAGCACCTTGCGGCCGTCGGGGGTGGACCCGCCGCGGGACGCGGGGTCGTAGGTGCACCGCAGCTCCGTCACCTCGCCCGTCGCCGGGTCCTTGATGACCCCGGTGCAGGTGATGTAATAGGCGAACTTGAGCCGGATCTCGCGGCCCGGCGAGAGCCGGAACCACTTCTTCGGCGGGTCCTCCCGGAAGTCGTCGCGCTCGATCCACAGCTCCCGCGTGAAGGGGAGCTTCCGGCTCCCGGTCGATGGGTCCTCCGGGTTGTTCTCCGCGTCGAGCCACTCCACCTGCCCCTCGGGGTAGTTCTCGATGACCACCTTGAGGGGCTTGAGCACCGCCATCACTCGCCGGGCCCGGCGGTTGAGGTCCTCGCGCAGGCAGTACTCGAGCAGCGCAGCGGAGACGGTACTGTCCCGCTTCGCGACGCCGATGGTCTCAGCGAAGACCTTGATGGCCTGTGGCGTATAGCCGCGACGGCGCAGCCCGGCGATGGTGGGCAGGCGCGGGTCATCCCACCCAGTGACGTACCTGCGCTCCACCAGCTCGAGCAGCTTGCGCTTGCTCATCAGCGTGTGGGAGAGGTTCAGCCGCGCGAACTCGATCTGCTGGGGATGCGGCAGGTCCGGCAGGCGGTCGAGCACCCAGTCGTAGAACGGGCGGTGGTCCTCGAACTCGAGCGTGCAGATGGAATGCGTGATGCCCTCGATAGCGTCCGAGATCGGGTGGGCATAGTCGTACATCGTGTAGATGCACCACGCGTCCCCGGTCCGGTGATGGTGCTCGCGCTT
>CAYLJK010000261.1:0-4284 GCA_964383975.1 uncultured Gemmatimonadales bacterium
TGCAGCGCGTGCTGCCGAACGGGGAGCGCATCCGGGCCTACACCGCGGCGCCTGGCGGCGGCCTCTGGATCGTCCGCGGCGCAGCCCTCGTCCACCTCGATCCCGTCTCAGGCGATACCGCCTACGTCGCGGCGTTCGCCGACAGCGTCTCGGACGTGGTCGCGGTGAGCGGGAAGGCCGTCGGCATCGTGGCCGGCGGGAGTGCGATCGAGATCCTCGACACGTCGACCGGCCTCATCACGCGCTACGACCAGCTCCCCGGCCCCGTCCGGCGCCTGGCGGCCGCCGGCGGCCGCCGCTTCATCGTGGAGATGGACGAGGGGGAGGGCGAGTTCGGGAGGCCCGGGGATCTGTGGCTCCTGGAGATACCATAGCCAGGATCGGGAATCGGGCGTCGGGAAGGGGACGCGGCCTACCGCTCCCGCACCCCCACCACGTACTCCCGCGCATCCCATTGCAGCCGCAGCTCGCCGCGGCCCCGCTCCCCGCTCAGCGCGATGGTGAAGGCCTCCACCGATGCGCGCAGAGCGCGTGGGCGCATCGGCACGCGGCCGAGATCGCGGGTCGCGTCGTACTGCGTGCCGTTCTGGTTGGTCTGGCTGTTGACGATGAGCGTGCCGCCGGATGCCTCGGGGATCGTGAACAGCGTGTACGTCCCGGCCGGCACGACGAGCGTGTTCGCGCCGTCCCCGAGCACCAGGTCGCGGTCGGTCGTGAGGTGCGTGGCCCGGTTCGCTCCGGTCCGCCACACCTGCCCGTACGGCACGAGGGCGCCCCAGATGGCGCGTCCCCGCTTCTGCGGCGTGCCATAGTCCACGGTGATCGTGGCGGTGCCGATCGTGCCGCGCGCCTCGGCTCGGCCGGAGAGCGCGCCGACCCCGCGCCCCGCCGCGTCCGCCGCGCGCCAATGCGCCTCGATCGCGTCCAGCTCCATCCAGGGCCGCCGCTCCACCACGAGGGCGCGCGTCGTCGCGCCGGCATCGAGGCCCAGCAGCCGGCCTTCCGCGTCCACCCGCGCGCGCATCGTCCCGCGCAGCGGGTGCGTGATCGTCACCGAGTCGCTGCCCACCGTCGCGAACGCGAAGCGGATCGCCCGACTACCCGCCACCATCGGGATCGTGTCACGTGACGCACCCGACGCGCGCAGCCGCAGCAGCGCCGCCTCGAACGGCCAGTGCGCCATGTCAATGAACGGCAGCTCGGCCGCCGGCGTGAGGTCGAGCGAGTAACGGTTGCGGCTCGTCGTCGGCGCGCGCATCAGCACGTCGGCCTCGATTCGGCCCGCCGTCCGGACGAACCGCTCCACGACGAGCGTGTCGCGTCCGAGCCGGGTGACGAACGCCGCGCTGTCGGGGAGCTGCGCGGAGGCGAGGTCTGGAAGGGCCAGGAGGGCGAATGGGAGCCAGCGGGTCATCGGTCAGGGTCCTGGTGACGGGGCGGACGGAAGGATAGCGCCGGATATCGGGAATGGGGAATGGGGAGTGCCCCGTCGTGCCGCTGTGCCTCCGTGCCCCTGTGCCTCTGTTCCCCAGGGCCCGCCTTTCCCGGCCCCTGGCCCTCAGCGCTCCTCCCGAGCTGGAATCAACACGACCGGCATGCCGCGCGCGCCACGACAGGTCCCGAACCCCTTCCGGTCCACGTGAACACGCGCGAGAGTCGAAGCCGGTCGCCGGGCGCGACCAGCGTCGCGTCTGCATAGTCCATCGGCGTGTCAGCGTAGCGGCGCATCACGTGGACACACGCCTCGTGCGGGGGGAGATGGGTCGCGACGATCGGGATTCCGTTCGAGATCAGGGATTCGAGCACCCGGAACGCGGGCCCCCGGTGCCGGTGCACGGCGTGGGCCGCCTCCACCGGGACGGCCTGCGTGGTCACGGTCCCGCTCTAGCCTCCGGCCCACCCCACCCGTACCATCTTCTCATGCGCGTGCTCGTCCGCAACGGCACCGTCGTCGCTCCAGGCGGCCTCCACTCGGCTGACGTCCTGGTCGAGGATGAACGCATCGCGCGGGTCGCGCCCGGGATCACGGCCGACGCCGATCTGGTGCTCGATGCCGCCGGTCGCTGTGTCCTCCCCGGCGGCGTGGACGTCCACACGCACCTCGACATGCCCTACGGCGATGCGACGTCGGCCGACGACTTCGCCTCGGGGACGATCGCGGCCGCGTTCGGCGGGACCACGACGATCGTGGACTTCGCCGTTCAGGAGGCCGGCGGCACGCTGCACGCCGCGCTGGAGGCGTGGCAGGCGCGCGCTCGCGGGAAGGCGGCGGTGGACTACGGCTTCCACGTCATCATCCGCGAACTGCCCGAGCGGCTCGAGCCGGAACTCGACGAACTGATTGCCGACGGGGTGACGTCGTTCAAGCTCTTCACGGCGTATCCCGGCCGCCTCATGCTGGACGACGGCGCCATCCTGCGCGCGTTGTTGCGCACCGCGGCCAACGGCGGCACGGTGATGGTCCACGCCGAGAACGGAGCCGCGATCGAGGTGCTTCAGCGTCGCGCGCTCGCGGCGGGCCGCACCGAGCCGCGCCAGCACGCGCTGACCCGGCCGCCGCTCGTGGAGGCCGAGGCGGCGCACCGCTGCATCGCGCTCGCGGAGCTGGCCGGCGCGCCGCTCTACGTCGTGCACGTGTCGGCGGCGGAGACCGTCGAGGAGATCGCGGCGGCCCGCGCGCGCGGCCTTCCCGTCCACGGCGAGACCTGTCCGCAGTACCTCTTCCTCGACGCGTCGTGCTACGAGCACGAGGGGGAGCGGTTCGTGATGAGCCCGCCGCTGCGCGACCGCCGCGCGCAGGACCGGCTCTGGCGCGCGCTGGTCGCGGACGAGCTGGAGGTGGTGGCCACGGACCACTGTCCCTTCCGCCGCGCCGACCAGGCGGGCCGCGCGGACTTCACCCGCATCCCCGGCGGGGCGCCGGGGATCGAGACACGGATGAGCCTGCTCTTCGACGGCGCGGTGCACGGCGGGCGGTTCGCCATCGAGCGCTTCGTCGAGGTGACGGCCACGAACCCGGCGAAGCTGTTCGGCCTGTACCCGCGCAAGGGGGTCCTCGCGCCGGGCGCGGACGCCGACATCGTGATCTGGGACCCGGAGCGCGCCGTATCGCTCGACGCCGCGGCGCTGCACATGCGGGTGGACCACAGCCCCTACGAGGGGCGCACGGTGCGGGGCGGTGCGCAGACGGTGCTGCTCCGCGGGACGCCCGTCATCCGCGATGGCGTCTTCGTCGGCCGCGCGGGCGCGGGGCGGTTCCTGCGCCGCGACCCGCGGCGCTGACGCGTGGCGCGCCTCGTCCCCGTCCCCATCGGCGTCCTCGCGCGGCGGATGCTGCGCGAGCTGGAGACGCGCGACGCGATCTTCGACCTCCCGGCGCGACGCTTCGTCCTCGGCGATGCGGCGCACGACCTGTCGGTGCCGCACCTCGGCGGTCCCGCCGCCACCCCCTTCGGCCCCGCCGCCGGCCCCAACACCCAGCTCGCCCAGAACATCGTTCTCTCGTGGCTCGCGGGCGGGCGGATCATCGAGCTGAAGACGGTCCAGGTGAACGACCGGCTCACCATCCCGCGTCCCTGCATCGACATGCAGACGGTGGGCTACAACGTGGAGTGGTCGCAGGAGCTGACGCTGGAAGAGTCGCTCGAGGAGTACGTGAAGGCCGTGATGCTCATCCGGATCCTGGAGGCGAGCGGCCGGCTGCGCCTCGCCCCCGGGTTCGCCCGCACGGTCTTCGACATGAGCGTCGGCTACGACCTCGCCGGCATCCGCAGCCCGCGCGTGCAGGCGTTCCTGCACGGGATGCTGGACGCGTCGCCGACGATCGAACGGCTGCGCCCCCTGCGCGACCTCGACTTCCCGACGCGGGTCTCGGGGACCGTGACCCTCAGCACCTTCCACGGCTGCCCGCCGCAGGAGATCGAGGAGATTGCCGCCTTCCTCATGCGGGAGCTGGGGCTCGCCTGCATCGTGAAGCTGAACCCCACGCTCCTCGGGGCCGGCCCGGTGCGCGAACTGCTCGGCACGCTCGGCTATGCCGAGCTGCGCGTCCCGGACGACGCGTTCGCGAAGGACACGACCTGGGAGCAGGCCGTGGACTTCCTCGGCCGGCTGGAGCCGCTCGCCGCCTCGCTCGGGCTCCGGGTCGGCGTCAAGTGCACCAACACGCTGATCGTCGAGAACCACCGCACGTTCTTCCCGCCCGGCGAACGGGTGATGTACCTCTCGGGCCCGCCGCTCCACGTGCTCGCGATGCACCTCGTGCTGCGCCTCCGCCGGACCTTC
>CAYLJK010000262.1:0-4267 GCA_964383975.1 uncultured Gemmatimonadales bacterium
GACCGTTCTTCATCGAGGGGAGCCAGCTGCTGCGGGGGGACGGTCCGAGCTACTTCTACTCCCGCCGGATCGGCGCGGCGCCCCGCGGCGGGGCCGACGCCGAGTGCGTGGACCGCCCGCGCGCCACGACCATCCTCGGCGCGGCGAAGCTCACGGGACGCACCGGCTCGGGGCTCTCGGTGGCCGCGCTCACGGCGGTCACCGGGGCGGAGTTCGCCCGGACCTGGAGCGCGGACAGCGGCTTTGGCCGCACCCGCGTCGCGCCGCTCGCCGGCTACGGGGTGATGCGGGTGCGACAGGAGTTCGGTCCCGACGCCTCGACGGTCGGTGCGATCGTGACGGCCGTCCGGCGCGACGTCTCGCCCGGCACACCGCTGGGCGAGCTGCTAGCTCGCGAGGCGGTGGCGGGCGGCGTGGACTGGAACCTGCGCTTCGCGCGCGGCATGTACGAGTTCAGCGGCTTCGCGGGGGCGAGCTACGTCGCCGGCGATTCCGCGGCGATGGACCTGCTCCAGCGGAGCAGCGCCCGCTACTTCCAGCGGCCCGACCAGGACTACATCGCTTACGACCCGTCGGCCCGATCGCTCGCGGGCTTCACGGCGCTGGTGCGGATCGCGAAGAACGCCGGCCCGCACTGGCTGTGGCGGGCGAGTCTCGGCACGGAGTCGCCGGGACTGGAGTTGAACGACCTGGGCCGGGTCCAGACCGCCGACGGTCACAGCGCCCAAGGTGGGATCACCTACCGCGAGGTCCGGCCGAGCCGCCTGTTCCGCTCATGGAGCATCGGCGTGGACGGCAACAGCGAGTGGAACTACGGGGGCGTCCGGCAGGGGAGCAACGCCTCCCTCGACGTCGGTGTCACGTGGGGCAACCAATGGTCGAGTGCCGTGGAGCTGCGGCGCGGCTTCGGCGGCCTCGACGAGCGCATGACCCGCGGCGGCCCGCTGATGGAGCGGCTCCCGTCGTGGGGGGTGAGCGCGAGCCTGCGCTCCAACTTCGCCGCGACCACGCAATGGCGTGTGAGTGCGTCGGCGAACCGCGGCGAGGACGGGGGACGGAGCGCCTCGGCGAGCGCCACGCTCTCGCTGGGGCCCGGGCCACGCTGGAGCCTCTCGCTGGGGCCGGGCCTCTCCGCGGGGACCGGCACCCGGCAGTGGGTGGCCACCATCGAGGACCCGGCGGCGACCGCCACCTACGGGTCGCGCTACGTCTTCGCGACGGTGGACCAGCGGCAGGTCGCGCTCCAAGTCCGCTTCAACTACGCATTCGCGCCGGACCTCACCCTGGAGCTGTACGCGGAGCCCTTCGCCGCCAGCGGCCGGTACCGCCGCTGGGGCGAGCTGCCCTCGCCCCGCCGCGGCGACCTGCGGGTATACGGCGAGGCGCCCGGGACCGCCGTCGTCCGGAACGGCGATGGCAGCGTGACCGTCACCGACGGCGCCACGTCGTTCACCATCGAGGACGAGGGCTTCAACACCGACTACGACGTCACGAGCTTCCGCACCAACGCCGTGCTCCGGTGGGAGTGGCGCCCCGGCAGCACGCTCTTCCTGGTGTGGCAGGTGGACCGCGGCGACGACGCGCCGCGTCCCGCGCCGGCCCGTCCGCGCGACCTGCTGCGCAGCCTGCGGGGAGCGGGGTCGAGCTTCCTCGCGGTCAAGGTGACGTACTGGCTCTCCGCCAGCTGACGCGGCGCCTTCCGCCGCGCCGCCCGGCGCGCCACCTTCCTGCATGCACGGTGAGACCCTCCTCCGCGACCTGGTGATCCTGGTCGCGGTCGCCATCCCGGTCGTGCTCGTGGCGCGGCGGCTGCGCGTGCCCTCGGTGGCCGGGTTCATGCTGACCGGCGTCGCGATCGGGCCCCACGCCCTGGGGCTCATCGGCGACCCCGGGGCGGTCCAGCGCCTCGCGGACATCGGCGTCGTTCTGCTGCTCTTCGCGATCGGTCTCGAGCTCTCCATCAGCCGCGTGGTGCGCCTGGGCCGCGCCGTGCTCCAGGGAGGCGCCCTACAGGTGGCTGGGACGGTCGCGGCCGTGGCGGTCCTCGGGGCGGCGGCCGGCATCCCCGGACCACCGGCGGTGTTCGCGGGGCTGCTGGTGGCGGCCAGCTCGACGGCCATCGTGCTCAAGATCCTCACCGCGCGGGAGGAGCTCGACGCGCCCTACGGCCGCGTCGTCGTGGCCATCTCCGTCTTCCAGGACTTCGCCGTCGTCCCGATGATGCTCGCGATCCCGATGCTGGCGGGCACCGCTGGGAGCGTCGGTGCGGCGGCGCGCCAGGTGGTGGTGAGCCTCCTGGTCGTCGGCGGTCTCGTCGTGATCGGCCGGGTCGTCATCCCGCGCCTCTTCGAGATCATCGTCCGCGAGCCGGGTCGCGAGATCTTCACGCTGGCAATCGTCATCGTCGCGCTCGGTGCGGCGTACGTCGGGTCGCTGTTCGGCATCTCGCTGGCACTCGGCGCCTTCCTCGCCGGTCTCGTCGTCTCCGAGTCGGAGTACGGGCTCCAAGCCCTGTCCGACGTGCTCCCGTTCCGGGACGTGTTCACCGGGCTGTTCTTCGCCTCGGTCGGGATGCTGCTCGATCTCGGAGCGGTGGCGGCCGCGCCCGGACTCACGCTGGGGACGGCGGTGGGCGTCGTCGTGCTCAAGGCGGTGGTCGCCGCTCTCGCCATCGCGTCGCTCGGCGCGGGGCTCCAGGCCAGCATCCTCGGCGGGCTGGCGCTGGCGCAGATCGGCGAGTTCTCGTTCGTGCTGGCGGGCGCGGGCGCGCCGCTCGGTCTCCTGAGCCCCCACGCCTACCAGCTCTTCCTCGCGGCGACGGTGCTCTCGATGCTGCTCGCCCCGTTCCTGATCGCCCGCGCGCCGGCGGTGGCGGACGCCGTGGCCCGCTGGACCGGGCACGTTCCGCTCTCCCTGCCGACGGCGGAGCAGGCGAGCGTCTCCGCGCTGCGCGACCACGTCATCATCGTCGGCTACGGGCTCAACGGCCGCAACCTCGCCCGCGCCCTGCGCAGTGCGGGGATCGGATACGTGGTGCTGGAGCAGAACGCGCAGACGGTGCGGCGCGCGCAGGCGGAGGGCGAGCCGATCTACTTCGGCGACGGCGTGAGCGCGGAGGTGCTCGAGCGGATCGGCATCCTCCGCGCGCGCGTCGTCGTCTTCGCCATCGCGGCCGTCAACGACGAGCGGCGTGGGACGGCCGTGGCGCGGCGGCTCAACCCGCAGATCCACATCGTGGCCCGCACCCGCTACGTGCGCGAGATCGAGGAGCTCCAGCGCCTCGGCGCCGACGAGGTCGTCCCGGAGGAGTTCGAGACGTCGCTCGAGATCTTCGCGCGGGTGCTGCGGCGTTACGGCGTGCCGTCCAGCACGATCCGCTCCGAGGTCGAAACCGTCCGGCGCGACCACTACGAGGTGTTCCGCGGCCGGGAGCGGCCCTACGCGGGGCACCTCACCGACCTCTCGCTCTCCCTCGGCGTCCGCATTCAGGTCGAGACGGTCGAGGTCGCCGCCGGGGCCGTGGCGATCGGGGGCAACGCGCGCACCCTCCAGCTGCGGACCCGCACCGGGGTGAACGTCGTCGCGGTCATCAGAGGGCGCGAGGTCATCTACGAACCGTCGGCCACGTTCGGGTTCGCGGAGCACGACACGGTGGTGATCGTGGGGCCGCCGGAGGCGCTCGCCAAGGCGCTGGTGCTGTTCCAGGCCCCCGACCACGCCGTCCCGCCGCCGGCCGGCTGACGGCGCGCGGTATCGGCGCGGCCGTTCCCGGGATACGTTCTCCGGTCGTCGGACTCACCCATCAGCCAGGAGGCACCGTGGCCGAACCGATCCTTGCGCAGTTCAAGAGGTTCCTCGTCGAGACCAACGCGATGGCGCTGGCGTTCGGTATCGTCATCGGCGCCGCCGTCACGAAGTTGATCGGCACGCTGGTTTCGGGGCTCATCATGCCGATCGTCACCCTGGCGCTGCCGAGCGGCGACTGGCGCGCCTGGTCCTTTCCGATCGGCAGCCAG
Source organism: uncultured Gemmatimonadales bacterium (assembly GCA_964383975.1). Taxonomy (GTDB): domain Bacteria; phylum Gemmatimonadota; class Gemmatimonadetes; order Gemmatimonadales; family JACORV01; genus DASXPG01. Next base: position 4,017 of record CAYLJK010000262.1, read on the forward strand.
AGGATCGCGTTCGGCGAGATCCTCGGCGCCGCGGTGGACTTCCTGATCATCAGCTTCGTCGTGTACGTCGCGGCGGCGAAGATCTTCCGCGTCGAGGTCAAGCGGTAGATGGAGGTCCAGGTCTTCGGCGTCCGCCGGAGCACCGACACCCGCGCTGCGCTCCGGTTCTTCGCCGAGCGCCGCGTGCGGACGCACTTCGTGGACCTCACCGTGCGCGCGGCGTCGGTCGGCGAGCTGCGCCGCTTCGTCCA
>CAYLJK010000263.1:0-4262 GCA_964383975.1 uncultured Gemmatimonadales bacterium
TCAGCCTGGGCGCCGGGCTGCCGCCGCGTCCCATCGCGTCGGCTGCGCCGGGGACGGCCGCGGTGGAGGACCGCCGTCGCGGCGGCAAGGGGAAGAAGGGGAAGAAGGGGAAGAAGGGCTGGGTGGACCAGGAGGCCGTGGCCGAGAACGTGGCGCGCACCCTTGCCTCCATCACCCGCGGCACGCCGGTCCGCAAGGGCCCGCGGCGCCGGGACGACGAGTCGCGGGAGCTGGAGGCGGCCCGCGCCGCGGAGGAGAAGGAGCGCGAGCGGACGCTGGTCCGTGTGAACGAGTTCGTCTCGGTCGCGGAACTGGCCCAGACCCTGAAGGTGCCGCCGTCGAACATCGTGACCTTCGCCTTCAAGGAGTTGGGCATGATGGTCACGGTGAACCAGCGCCTCGACTTCGACCAGATCGACCTCATCTGCTCGGCGTTCGGCTTCCAGGCGGTGCGCGAGGAGGAGTACGCCGCCGAGGCCACGGAGGCGCCGGTGGAGGACCGGCCGGAGGATTTGGTGCCGCGTCCCCCGGTGGTGACCATCATGGGCCACGTGGACCACGGCAAGACGTCGCTGCTCGACTACATCCGCAAGACCAACGTCGTCGCGGGCGAGTCGGGCGGGATCACGCAGCACATCGGCGCCTACGACATCGAGCTGCCCGGGGGGAAGCGGATCACCTTCCTCGACACGCCGGGCCACCAGGCGTTCACGGCGATGCGCGCCCGCGGCGCCCAGGTCACGGACATCGTCGTGCTGGTCGTCGCCGCCGACGACGCCATCATGCCGCAGACGGTCGAGGCGATCAGCCACGCCCGCAACGCCGGCGTGCCGATCGTCGTCGCCATCAACAAGGTGGACCTCCCCGCAGCCAACGTGGAGCGGGTGCGCCGCGACCTGCTCCAGCACCAAGTGGTGCTCGAGGAGTTCGGCGGCCAGGTGCTGGCGTCCGCCATCTCGGCGAAGACGGGGCAGGGGATTCCGCAGCTCATCGAGCAGATCCTGCTCCAGGCGGAGCTGCTGGAGCTGAAGGCGAATCCGAACCGCGCCGCCGTTGGCACGGTGCTCGAGGCGCAGCTCGACCCCGGCAAGGGGCCGGTGGCGACCATCCTCGTCACGAACGGGACGCTGCGCGTCGGCGACAACTTCATCTGCGGGATGCACGCCGGGCGTGTGCGCGCGCTGCTCGACGAGCGCGGCCGCAGCCTCAAGGAGGCGCTCCCCGCCGAGCCCGTGCAGGTGCTCGGGTTCGAGGGCGTCCCCGAGGCCGGCGACCACTTCGGCGTCGTGGCCGACGCGACGCAGGCGCGGGAGATCGCGCAGAAGCGCCAGCGCCTCGAGCGCGAGGCGCAGAACCGCCGCACCAGCCGCGCGGGCGTCTCCCTCGAGGAGTTCTTCACCCAGCGGCAGGAGGGCGAGGTCGGCACGCTGCGCCTCATCATCAAGGCCGACCAGGGCGGCCCCGCGGAGGCGCTGGCCGACGCGCTGAGCCAGCTCTCGAGCGCCGAGGTGCGCGTCGAGGTCGTGCACCGCGGGGTGGGCGCCATCACCGAGAGCGACGTGCTCCTGGCGAAGGCGTCCGCCGCGATCATCATCGGCTTCCACGTGCGGCCCGATACCAACGCCCGCAACGCCGCGACCCGCGAGAAGGTGGACATCCGGCTCTACCGCGTCATCTACGAGGCGGTGGAGGACGTGACGGCGGCGCTCGAGGGGCTCCTCAAGCCAGAGGAGAAGGAGGTCGTGCTCGGCGAGGCGGAGGTCCGGCAGCTGTTCCGGATCTCGGGAGTCGGCGTCGTCGCCGGGTGCTACGTGCGCAGTGGCATGATCGTCCGGGCGGCGAAGGCCCGGGTCGTCCGCGACGGCGTCGTGGTGTACGACGGCGCCCTGCACTCGCTGCGGCGGTTCAAGGACGACGTGAAGGACGTGAAGGACGGCCTGGAGTGCGGCATCGGCGTCGAGAACTTCAACGACGTGAAGGTCGGCGACGTCATCGAGTCGTATCGGGTCGAGCAGGTCGCGCGCACCCTCGAGGCCGCGGGCCCCGCGCGCGGGGAGTGACCGCGTGATCGTGGGTGTCGCGCGCTGGGAGCTGCACCTGGCGGGCTGCGCCTCGCTCAAGGACAAGCGGCGCGTCGTGAAGAGCCTGAAGGACCGGCTCCGGCAGCGCTGCCAGGTGGCGGCCGCCGAGGTGGACCACCAGGACGTTTGGCAGCGGGCGAGCCTCGCCGCCGCCGTCGTCAGCGGCGACCGCGCCCACGCCGAGCAGGTGCTCGGGGCGTGCGACCGCCTCGTCCAGGCCGAGCCGCGCGCCCACATCATCACCGTGGAGATCACGTACCGGTGAAACGGACGTCGGGCGGCCCCGGGCGGCGCGCCCAGCGCGTCGCCGAGCAGGTCCGGCAGGCGGTGACCGCGTTCCTCCAGGGGGAGGCGCGGGACCCGCGCATCGGGCTCGTGACGGTCACCGGCGTGGACCTCTCCGCCGACCTCCAGCGCGCCTTCGTCCGCTACCTAGTGCACGGCGGCGACGAGGAGCGCTCGCGGACGCAGGAGGGACTCGACGCCGCCGCCCCTGCTGTGCGCCGCCGGCTCGGCGAGGCGTTGCGGCTGCGGGTCGTCCCCGAGGTCGTGTTCGCGGCGGACCGCGGCTTCGAGCACGCCGCGCGCATCGAGCGCCTCCTCGCGGAGCTGCGCCGGCACGGAGGCGGCGGCTCCTGAGCGACGGCGTCCTCCTTGTGGACAAGCCCGCCGGCCCGACGTCGCACGACGCGGTCGCGGCCGCGCGGCGGGCCCTCGGGGAGCGGCGCGTCGGTCACGCGGGGACGCTCGACCCGGGCGCTTCCGGGCTGCTGGTCGTCCTCGTCGGCCGGGCGACGCGGCTCGCGCGGTTCGTCGCGATGCTCCCCAAGCGCTACACCGGCACCGTGCGGTTCGGGTTCGAGACCGACACGGATGACGCCGCGGGCGAGCCGCTGGGCCTGCCGAGCGACGGCTGGCGGGCCCTGGCGCCGGACGCCGTGGCGCGTGCGCTGGCCGCAGTCGCGGACCGGCCGCTCCAGGTGCCGCCCGCCGTCTCGGCGAAGAAGGTGGACGGCGAGCGCGCCGACCGCCGCGTGCGCCGCGGCGAGGCGCCGGCGCTCGCGCCGGTGCCCGTCACTATCCACGCGCTCGAGGCGGACACGTGGGAGGGGACGTCGCCCGACCTGGGGATCCGCGTCGTCTGTTCCTCCGGTACCTACGTGCGCGCGATCGCCCGCGACCTGGGCCGCGCGCTCGGCGTGGGTGCGCACCTGGCGGCGCTGCGCCGGACCGGCATCGGACCGTGGAACGCCGCGGACGCGGCGGCGCTCACCGCGCCGCCCGAGGCGCTGCGCGCGGCCCTGCGCCCGATGGCGGAGGCGGTGGCGCACCTGCCGCGGCTCGACCTCGACGCGGCCGACGCCGATCGCCTGGCCCACGGCCGGAAGGTCGCTACCGCCGCGGCGCCGGGGCCGGTGGCGGTGTACGGACCGGGAGGCCTCGTCGCCGTGGCCGGGGTGCGGGGCGGCCTGCTCCACCCGGATGTGGTGCTGGCGGCGTGAGCGGCGCGGTGGTGACGGTCGGCACCTTCGACGGCGTGCACCGCGGCCACCAGGCGGTGCTGGCCGAGATCGCGCGGCGTGCCGAGGCGCGCGGGACCACCAGCCTGCTCGTGACCTTCGAGCCGCACCCGCTCGAGGTCATCAACCCGCAGGCGGCGCCGCCGCGGCTCACGCTGCCGGACGAGAAGCGCGCGATCCTCGCGCAGACGCCGCTCGACCGCGTCGCCGTGGTTCCGTTCACCGACGCGCTGCGCGCCTGGCCGCCGGAGCGCTTCGTGCGCGAGGTGCTGGAGGCCCGCTACGGTGTTGCGGAGCTGGTCATCGGCCAAGACCATGGCTTCGGCCGCGGGCGCTCCGGGGACGAGGAGCTGCTCCGGCGCATCGGGCGCGAGGACGGCTTCGCCGTGGACGTCGTCGAGGCGGTCGCGGTGGACGGGCGGCCGGTCTCCTCCACGCACATCCGCCGCGCGGTGGCCGGAGGCGACCTGGCCGCCGCCGAGCGCGCGCTGGGCCGGCCGTACGCGGTGAGCGGGCGGGTCGCGCGCGGGGCAGGGCGGGGCCGGAGACTCGGCGTGCCGACGATCAACGTCGCGCCGCCGAGCCCGCGGAAGCTGCTCCCGCCCGACGGGGTGTACGCCTGCCGCGTCGCGTGGCGGGGCGGCGTGCGGGGGGCGATGGC
>CAYLJK010000264.1:0-4161 GCA_964383975.1 uncultured Gemmatimonadales bacterium
GCTGCGTCGAGGTGTACGAGGCGCCGGCGACCGGGACGGTGCTCGCCGTGGCGCCGCGGCCGATCGGGCGCGCGGTGGTCGAGATGGGCGGCGGCCGCCGGGCGGTGGACGACGTGGTGGACCCCACCGTCGGTTTCGTCATCACGGCGCGGCCGGGGAACACGGTGACGAGGGGAGAGCCGCACGCCTCGATCTTCGCCCGGGACGAGGCGGGCGCCGCGTTGGGGCGTGCGACGCTCGCGCGCGCCATTCGTATCGGCGATGGTCCGGTGGACGCGCTGCCGCTGGTGGCGGCGCGCATCAGCGTCGGAGGCTACGAATCATGCGTCTGATCCTCCTGCTCGCCGCGTTCACCGCGGCGGCGGCGCCGCTGCGGGCCCAGGCCCCCCGCGTCGCACCGTCCGGCGACCCGTCGGTCCGGGACGACACGATCTACGCGCTCGCCGTGCGACCCGACCAGCATCCCGACGAGGACTGGGTCTTCCTCCTCGACGACGGCATCGTCCGCTTCGAGGCCGACGGGAGAGTCACGAAGACCTACCGGCAGGTCGTGCAGGTGCTGACGCGCGAGGCCGCGGAGCAGTGGGCGGAGCACAGCTTCAGCTGGGAGCCGGGCCGGGAGCGGCTCACGGTGAACTGGATCCGCGTCATCGGGGCGGACGGGCGGCGCATCGGCGACGGTCCCTCGCACGAGCAGGAGTCGCGCGCGCAGGCGGCGCTGTCGTACCCCGTGTACACCAATCGCATGGTGCGGCGCGTGACGCTGGCCGGCGTGGAGCCGGGGACGATCGTGGACTACAGCTACACGACCGAGGTGCTCGATCCGTGGGCGCCCGGCGACGCCGCGGCGTCGTGGTCGGTCACCACCGGGCGGATCACGCGGCGCTCCCGCTACATCGTGGACGCGCCCGCGGGGCTGCGCCTGCGCATCAAGGAGGAGAACTGGCGCTGGCCGCGGCCGGTGACCACGTCGGGCGGGCGGCGCACGTGGGTGTGGGCCACGGCCGACGTGCCGCGGATCGAGGGGGAGCCGTTCGCGGCTCGGCCCAACAGCGTTGAAGTCGGCATCCGCGTCGCCGCGCCGCGCACCTGGGACGACGTCGCCCGCTTCTACCACGGCCTCTCCCGCGGGCGCGACCGTCTCACGCCGGGCCTCGAGACGCGGCTCGCCGAGCTGGTCGCCGGCGCGCGCACGCTCGAGGACTCGGTGCGCGCCGTGCACCGCTGGGTCGCGCAGGACATCCGCTACGTCTCGCTCTCGCTCGGCACCGGCGGCTACCAGCCGCGGCCGGCGGCACAGGTGCTCGAGACCGGCTACGGCGACTGCAAGGACAAGACGACGCTGTTCCTCACGCTGCTGCGGCGGCTCGGCGTGCGCGGCTGGCCGGTGCTCACCAACTCGGGCGCGGTGGCCGACAGCGCGGTCCCGACCATCAGCGAGTTCGACCACGTCATCGCCGCGGTCGAGCTGCCGGGGCACGCGGGCTACCGGTTCGCCGACCTCACGGCGGAGCTCACGCCGTTCGGCGAGGTTCCGCCGCGGCTCCAGGACGGCTTCAGCGTCCTGGTGCGCCCCGACGGGCGGGCGGAACCGCTGGTACTGCCGCTCGCGCCGGCGTCCGCGAACCGGTCGGAGATCCGCGTGGAGGGGGAGCTGCTCCCCGACGGGCGCTTCGACGGGCGTTTCACGCGGGTCGTGGCCGGGTCGGCGCAGTACCGGCTGCGCGAGCTGTTCGCCGCGCCGCGCACCGAGCAGGAGCGCCGCGACTTCATCCGAGAGATCGCCGCCTCGATCTTCGACGAGGCGGCCGGCGATTCGCTGGAGGCGTTCGACGGGCGGGACCTCGGCGCCACGCCGCGGATCTCGCTCGCCGTGCGCGGCGGCCGGGCGGTGCGGCGGGCGTCGGGCATTGACCTGCTGGTGCTGCCGATGGACAACTACGCCTCACCGAACCTCGTCACCCGGCTGGAGGCCCACCGGCCGCGCCGCTTCCCGATCAACACCGCGGCGGTGCTGGGCCCCGTCGAGTTCGTCCACGAGTTCCGCGTCGTGCTCCCCGAGGGGTGGCGCGCGCGGCTCCCCGACGCGGTGCAGGCGACCAGCGTCTTCGGGAGCTACCGGGCGTCCTACGCGCAGGAAGGGCGCGTACTGACGGTGCGACGCGCCATCGCGGGGAATACCGGCGTGCGGCCGGGCACGGAGGTGGACGGGCTCATCGCCTGGGTCCGCGCGCTGGGGGACGACGACGTCCCCTACCTGGTGCTGGACCGGCCGGGTCGCTGAGCCGGCGGCGGGTCAGGCGTAGGGGCGTTTCGGCGAGCCCGGCCCCCAGTCGTCGGGCGGCTCGTCGGCGGCGGGGGACCGGCCGGCGTGGTCCTGGCGCAGGTCCTTCACCTCCCGTTCGGCCTCCTCGAGCACCTCGCGGTCAATGCCGTCGTCGTCGCGAGCGGAGGCGGCCCGCCTCGCGGCCCGCATCGGATCCTCCGCCCGCTCGCGCGCCCGGCGGACGATCGCGATGCCGCCCCACAGCGCCAGCACCGCGAGCAGCGGCCAGAACCACCTCACCGCGCGGGCGTCGGCGACACGGGGAGGCCGCGCAAGAATACCCAGATCGCGCGGATCTCGTCGTCCGTCATGCCGCCCGAGGCGCGCCACGGCATGTAGCGGTCGTCGAGCGCACGGCCGTCGGGACGCTTCCCTTCGCGCAGCACGCGGAAGAAGTCGGCCTCCGTCCATCCGGCCAGGCCCGTCGGCGTCAGATTGGCTGACGGCGGCGAGCCCGGCGCCGCCGTGATCCCGCCTGCGAAGCCGTCGCCGTGGCAGGAGGCGCAGCCGCCGGTCCGGGCGAGGTACTGCCCGTACGCGGCCGTGACGCCGGGTACCGCCGCCGGCATCCCCTGGCGGGAGTGGTCGATGGTGGCCGCATGGAAGAGCGGCAGCTTCCCCGTGGCGAGGAGCATGCGCGAGATCGGACCGTAGCGCGTCGCGGGGGACTCCCGGTCCACGGGGGGCAGCAGCCTGAGCCAGGCGATGATCGCGCCAAGGTCCGCGTCGGTGAGCCAGACGTAGGCGTCCGAAGGCATGAACGGCAGCGGCCGGCCGTCGGGGCCGATGCCGTGCCGGATCGCCCGCACCCAGTCCACGTCCGCGTACTCCCGCACGGCGCTCCCGCGCCCGCGCGTCAGGTTGGGCGCGGGGAACAGCCCGAACGGCAGGCTGGCATAGAAGACGCTCCCGCCCAGGTCCCGGTCGTGGCAGTCCACGCACTTCGCGACGGTGCGCACCAGGTGCTCGCCCCGCGCCAGCGACGCGGAGTCGGTCGGGATCGGCGGCACGCGGGGCCGCACGTCGTAGATGCGCGCGATCTGCTGCTGGCTCCGCACGAAGACGATGCCCGCCGCGACGGCGAGCATGGCGACGAGCACGCCGGCGGCGACCGCAGTCCACCGGAGCAGCTTCAGGAGCTTCTCGTCCATGGAGCGCCGGTCTCCCTAGCCGCGTCGCACGGCACGCAGCCGGCCCATCCCGCCGCGGAAGTTCACGGCGCCGTTGATCGTGCGCGCCGACTCGGCCGTGCCCGAGAAGGTGTAGAGGTCGGCGCCCATCTCGACCGTCATCGAGAACCGGGTGCCGCTCACGGAGAAGGCCCGCACGGGCGTCGGGTTCTGCCCCTCGGCCTGGAAGACGCCGGTGTAGCGGCCGTCCGCGTAGCTGATGCGCCACACGCCCTGGAGCGTCCCGCGCGGCAGGTTGACGGTGAACTCCCACTCGCCGGTGAAGTCCATCGCGCCGGCGGGCGCGGACGCGGCGGGGGCGGGGGCGGCGCCGCCGCCGGAGGCGGTGCCGGACGAGCAGGCGGCCAGGGCTGGCGCGGCGAGGAGCAACGCGGCGGCCAGACGGAAGAGAGCGGGCATGGAGACTCCGGGATGCGGGACGGACCTGCGAAACGCCCCGAAACCTAGCCGGCGCTCCCGACACGTCCAGTATCCGGTTCCGCTCCCGCGGCCGACGCCGCCCGGTCCGGGGACGCGGCCAGCCAGTCCGCCGCGGCGTCCACGTCCTGCCGCACGAGTTCGTGTCCCGCCGCGCTCCAGTGCAGGGTGACGTCGGCGCCGGCGGCTCGGAGCAGCGCGGCCAGCCGCTCCGGATGGTCCGGCGGG
>CAYLJK010000265.1:0-4153 GCA_964383975.1 uncultured Gemmatimonadales bacterium
GCGCCGCCTGCGCCGCCGGTTGTTCCGCCGCCTCGCCGGCACGGAGCCGCAGCACCTCGCCCGGGAAGATCCAGTGCGGGTCCTCGACCACGTCCGTGTTGAGCCGGTAGATCTCCGGCCACAGCATCGGGTCGCCCAGGTAGCGCTGCGCGAGCGCCCAGAGTGTCTCCCCCTCGACGACGGTGTGCGTCGCGGGGACCGCAGCCGCCGGCGCGGGGGGGGCAGGCTCCTGCGCCGCCGCGGCCCCCACGCTCACCGCGACCGCGGCGGCGAGGATCACGCTAGAACGGCAGATCGTCGTCCTCCTCATCGAGCGCCTCCGGGTAGTCGCTGAACGACTCCTCTGAGTCGTCCTTCTTCCCCTCGCGCGCAGCGGGCGCGGGGGCGGCGGCACGCCGCCCCCCACCCTCCCCGCCGTCGCTGCGGCCCGACAGCATCACCATGTCCCGCACGTTGATCTCGGTGACGTACTTCGTCTGGCCGTCCTTCTTGTCCTCGTAGGACCGGTACTCGATCCGGCCCTCCACATAGACGCGGTCGCCCTTCTTCAGGTACTTCTCCACCACGTCCGCCAGCCCCGAGCCGCGGTTGTTCCACACCACGATCCGGTGCCACTCCGTCTTCTCCTGCTTCTGGCCGCTCTCCGAATTCCACTGGCGGCTGGTCGCCAGCGAGAACGTCGCCACCCGGGACCCGCCCGGGGTCGTGCGCACCTCCGGGTCCGCCCCGAGGTTCCCGATCAGCATCACCTTGTTGAGACTCCGACTCACCTTGCCCTCCCGGGAAACGCCTCGACGACCGCGGACATCCCCCAAGCTATGGAGCCACAACGGTTTTTGTCAACGGATTTCACGCACTTCCTCATCGTTTTTCCGCGCGCCAGGAGGCCACCGTGACCGCCATCACGACGGCGTCCTCGCGGGGCCGGGCGTAGTAGCCGCGGCGGATGCCTACCCGCTCGAAGGCCAGGGACGCGTATAAGCCGATGGCGGCAGCGTTCGACGCGCGCACCTCGAGATACACGCGGGCAGCCCCCCGGCCCGCCAGGTGTCGGAGCATCGCCTCGACGAGGATGTGCCCGGCGCCGCGCCCGCGCCACGCCTCCGCGACGGCCACGTTGAGGATCTCCCCCTCGTCGGCCGCCGAGCGGCAGACGCCATACCCCGCGAGCGTGCCGTCCGGGGCATCGAGCGCCACGCACCAGAGGTCGGGCGCACCGAGCGCCTCCAGGAAGGCGCGCGCGGACCATGGGTCGGGGAAGGTGGCCCGTTCGATCGCCGCGACGGCGGGCACGTCCGCGGCGCCGAGCGGTCTAGCCGGGGGGAAGTCGGCCATGCTGCGCCAGGTACCGGGCCTCGGCCTCCGCGGGGCGGCCGTACTCCGGCTCCCACCCACCCGGCTCGGCGACGCGCGCCGCGCCCCCGGCGACCCCGACGAGCCGGATGAGCGCAGCCGCCGAGGCGTGGCGTTCGGAGGCCACCAGGGCGCCTGCCGGAACGTCGGCCGCCGCGCCCGCCGGGACGATCGCCGGTGCGGCGACGATCGTGACGGCGCCGTCCGCGCCGAAGTGGTACACGGCCCGATACACCTCGCCGCGCAGTGCATCGTAGCGCACCGCGACCGTCCCGGCCCCCGCACACGCCGCCCGGGCGGCGCCCAGCAGCGACGGGGCGGTGAGCAGCGGGACGCCGAGGGCGCGGCACAGCCCCTTCGCGAACGCGACGCCGATGCGCAGCCCCGTGAACGATCCGGGTCCGTCGGCCACGACGACGCCGGCGATGTCGCGCGGCGCGGCCTCCGCCCGTTGCAGCAGCTCGGCGGCGATGCGCTCGATGGAGCGGGAGAGGTCGCGCCGCGCGGCGACCACGCGCTCGACCGGGATCCCCCGTGGCGTGCCGAGGGCGAGCGTCGCGCGGTCGGTGGCCGTATCGAGGGCGAGATGGAGGCTCACGTCCACTCCAGGCGGCGGCGCGACCGGTCGTCCACGTAGGCGAGCGCCACGCGGTGCGAGAGCGGCGGCGCGTGCACGCCCAGGCGCTCGGGCCATTCGATGAGCACCACGCCGGTCGGATCGGCGAGCATCTCCTCGAACCCGAGGTCGCGGACGTCGTCGGTCGGGTGGAGCCGGTACGCGTCCACGTGCCACACGCTGCCGCGCGCGCCACCGTAGCGGTGCACCAGTGCGAACGTCGGGCTCGTCACTGGCTCGCGGACCCCCAGCCCCTCCGCGATCGCGCGGACCAGCGTGGTCTTCCCCGCCCCGAGCTCGCCGCTCAGGCCGACCACGGCGCCGCCCCGCAGCGCGCGTGCCCACGCGCGGCCCCACGCGACCAGCTCGGCCTCAGTGACGACCGCGCCGCCCATGCCGCCCCGTTCCGCCGTGGTTCCGTGCCTCCGTGCCTCCGCGGCCGCGGTCTTGCCTGCCCGCCGCCTTGAGGTCCATCATCTGGTCCCGGATCTGCGCCGCCAGCTCGAAGTCCAGCTCGTCCGCCGCGCGGCGCATCTCCCCCTCCAGCACGGAGAGCAGCCGCTCGCGCTCGGCCGAGCCCGCGTCGGCCCACGACGCCCCCGCCTTCGCGACGACGGCGAGCGGCTCGGTGCGCGGGACCGGGTCCTCACGCGCGTCCGCCACCCGGGTGGAGAAGCGGATCTCCTCGACCGATTTCACGATCGACCGCGGCGTGATCCCGTGCTCGGCGTTGTGGCGGCGCTGCACCTCGCGGCGGCGGTCCATCTCCCCGATCGCCTCGCGCATCGAGTCGGTGATGCGGTCGGCGTAGAGGAGCGCCATGCCGCGCTCGTTGCGGGCGGCGCGGCCCACCGTCTGGATGAGCGAGGTCCGCGAGCGCAGGAACCCCTCCTGATCCGCGTCGAGCACCGCCACGAGCGAGACCTCGGGGAGGTCCAGCCCCTCCCGCAGCAGGTTGATCCCGACGAGCACGTCGAACTCGCCGAGCCGCAGGCCGCGCACGATGTCCATCCGCTCGATGGCGTCGATGTCGGAGTGCATGTACCGGACCTTCACGCCGACCTGGGCGAGGTAGTCGGAGAGGTCCTCCGCCATCCGCTTGGTGAGCGTCGTGACGAGCACCCGCTCGCCGCGCCGTTCCCGCAGGCGGATCTCCCTGAGCAGATCGTCCACCTGGCCGGCGACGGGGCGGACCTCGACGGCCGGGTCCACGAGGCCGGTGGGGCGGACCAGCTGTTCCACGACCGCGCCACCCGAGAGCCGCAGCTCCTCGGGGCCCGGCGTCGCGGAGACGAAGAGGATGCGCGGGGCGAGCGCCAGGATCTCCTCGTAGCGCAGCGGCCGGTTGTCGAGCGCCGACGGGAGCCGGAAGCCGTACTCGACCAGCGTCTCCTTACGCGAGCGGTCGCCGGCGTACATCGCGTTGAGCTGCGGGACGGTGACGTGCGACTCGTCCACCACCAGGAGGAAGTCGCGGGGGAAGAAGTCCAGCAGCACCGCGGGCCGCTCGCCGGGCTGCCGGCCGGAGAGGTGCCGGGAGTAGTTCTCGATGCCGTGGCAGGTGCCGATCTCCAGCAGCATCTCGATGTCGAAGCCGGTGCGGGACTCCAGCCGCTGCGCCTCCAGGAGCTTGCCGGCGGCGCGCAGCTCGCGCAGCCGCTCGGCCAGTTCCGCGCGGATGGCCGCCACGGCCCGGTGCACGTTGGCGCGGTCGGTCACGAAGTGGGTGGCGGGGTACACGGCGCAGCGCTGCAGCGCCGCGATCGCCCGTCCGGTCAGCGGGTCGATCTTGGTGATGCGCTCGATCTCGTCCCCGAACAGCTCGACGCGCACCGCCTGCTCCTCGTAGGCCGGGAAGACCTCCAGGACGTCGCCGCGGACGCGGAAGGTGCCGGGCTCGAACGCGATGTCGTTGCGCTGGTACTGGATGCCGACGAGCCGCTCCAGAATGGCGCGGCGCCCCGGTCCGTCGCCGACCCGCAGGTGCAGCATCTGCTCCTGGTACTGCACCGGATCGCCCAGGCCGTAGATCGCCGAGACCGTCGCCACGACGACCACGTCGTCCCGCTCCACCAGACTCGACGTGGCGCGCAGGCGCAGCCGCTCGATGTCCTGGTTGATGGACGCGTCCTTCTCGATGTACGTGTCCGTCGCCGGGACGTACGCCTCGGGCTGGTAGTAGTC
>CAYLJK010000266.1:0-4149 GCA_964383975.1 uncultured Gemmatimonadales bacterium
AGGCGGGGTTCCTGGTGCCCGGCGACTTCGTGCCCGGCAACAGCTTCGACATCGTCGGGGTGTTGGTCCCGACGGGTTCGGGGACGTGGCGGCTCAAGCCACGCTCGGCGGCGGATCTACGGAAGCTGTAGAGGCGGCCGTCGGCGCGTGATGCGCGGTCGCAACGCCGGCGCGTAGCTTGACCACGGAATCGCCCGGCTAGGTGAACGCTATCACCTTAAACCACATAGGGTTGTCGTTCGTGACGTCGGCCTAATGGCTGTGGCCCAAGTTATGCTGAGGGGGTGGCTGGTGCCCGAGAAGATACTGGTTGAGGAGGCTCCAAGAGAGCCGAAGTACGAGTGGGCGCCGATTTCGCCGGACGGCGCATGGGTGATGTTGGGGTGGTTGGGCGTGCTGCTCTCAGCGGTCGCGCTGTCTGTCTTCGCGATCGCCATTGTGCCGTTCCGGTTCGGTGTGGCGGAGTGGGAGTTCGCCACGATCGCCTCCGTATTCTCGGGGCTGCCGTTGCTCACGATGGGATTGGCGGCGCTGTGGTTGTCCGCGATGATGCGCGCGCAGCGTTGGCAGGTGATCACGACGGCAGTCGTGCTGTTGGTGGCTGGGGTGGTGGTGTTCGGGCTGCTGCTCGTGTTCGTTCTCGATGTGCCGCTGGCCCTGCGTGCCTCAGCGGGTGAGGTGAGGCTCGGGGTCAAGAAGGCGGTGGCGAAGACGGTGATGTTGGGTTTGCTGTTCGGCGGGTCGTATCTGGTGACGGGGGTCTGGTCGCTCAGGCGGCGCCGGGAAGCAGAGCGCGCGGCGTCAGGCACTACAACCTAGGTTAGGAGGTTCGGTATGCGCAGGTTGGTTCAGGGGGCCTTGGTCGCAACTGCCCTCATGGTGCCGTCGCTAGCGCGCGCGGACGTCTACTTCAACAACTACTGCACGACCGGCTCGTTCGCGGCGTGCGCGAGCGTGAAGGTCGTAGCGGGCGGTACGTCGGTGGTCATGGAGGTGTGGAACCTGTTTCCCACGCTCGGCGTGACGCACAACATCACGGCGCTCGGCCTCTACCATTTGTCGGGATCCTGGTCCGGCACGATCTCGAGCTTGGTGGTCAGGGACCAGGCCAACAACATCGTGTCGGGCTGGGCCTTCGAGCCCGATGGCGTGGGCGGAAGCCCGGCGTTTGGCCTTCCGGGTGTCGAGATTCGTTCGTCGGGTGGCGTGGCCAACGGGATCACGGGTGGCATGTACCGGAAGTTCACCTTCACGCTGAGCAGCGCCTTCTCTGAGACCAACCTCCAGGCGGCGTGGCATTCGCAGCAGCTGCCAGACGGTTCGTCGGACAAGTGCTATACCGGCGACGTGAGCGGCGACAATTACTGCACGCCTACGGAGGTCGTTCCGGAGCCGATCACGATGGTGCTGCTGGGCTCGGGCCTGGCCGGCATCGGCGGGATCGGCGTCATCCGCCGCCGCAAGCACAACGGGGATATCGAGAGCGTCTGACGCGCTCTTGCCACGGACATAGGCAGGGGCTCGGCGCTGATGGTTGCGCCGGGCCCCTCGCGTTTCCTACACTCCACACGCCGTGATGCCCCACCATTTCACCGTGGACGTCGAGGAGCACTTCCAGGTGCTCGCCCTGGCCCCCTACGTGAGCCGGGAGCGCTGGGACGTGCTGGAGAGCCGCGTGGAGGCGAACGTGGACCGCCTGCTCGGCCTCTTGGCCCGCCACGGGGCAACGGGGACGTTCTTCACCCTGGGGTGGGTGGCTGAGCGGCACCCGGAGATGGTGCGGCGCATCGCGGCCGCGGGGCACGAGGTCGCCTCGCACGGCTGGGACCACCGCCGCGCGACCGAGCTGACCCCCGACGAGTTCCGCGACCAGGCGCGGCGGAGCAAGGCGCTGCTGGAACTGCTGTCCGGCCGGCCGTGCGTCGGCTACCGGGCGCCGAGCTACAGCATCACCCGCGGCACCGAGTGGGCGCTGGACGTTCTGGTGGAGGAGGGGTACCGGTACGACTCCTCGCTGTTCCCGGTGCGCCGCGGCGGCTACGGCTACGCCGGCGGCGAGCGGGACCCTCACACGCTGGAGCGGCCGGGCGGACGGCTGCTGGAGGTGCCTCCGAGCACGGTGCGCCTCGGAGGGCTGACGCTGCCGGCGGCGGGAGGGGCGTACTTCCGGCTGCTGCCGTATGCGCTGGTGCGCGCCGGGTTGCGGGAGGCGGCTGCGCGTGGAAGGCCGGGGACGTTCTACGTGCACCCGTGGGAGTACGACGCCGACCAGCCGGTCTTTCCCGTAGGGCCGGCGACGAGGCTCAGGCACTACGGGAACCTGAAGGGGGTGTGGGGGAGGCTGGAGCGGTTGTTGGGGGAGTTCAGGTTCACCTCCATTCTCGCCAACCTCGATGCCGGTGTGAGGAGCGCGGCGTGAGGGTGGAGCTGTGGGAGGGGGGAGAGAGGAGAGAGGAGGAGTGGGATTCCTTCGTCCGGGCGCAGCGGGGGTGGACGCATTTCCACCTCTCGGGCTGGAAGCGGGTCATCGAGCGTGTGCATGGCCACGAATGCCCCTATCTGGCCGCCAGGGGGCCGGACGGGGCGCTGGAGGGGGTGCTGCCGCTCGTCTGGGTGCGGAGCCTCCTGTTCGGGCGGTACCTGGTCTCGATGCCGTTCGTGAACTACGGGGGGCCGCTGGGGTCGGAGGCCGCGGCCCGCGTGCTCGCCGATGCGGCGGTGGCGATGGCGCGGCAAGGGCGGGCGAGACTCCTCGAGCTGCGCAGCCGCCTTCCCCTTCCGCTGGACCTCCCCGTCTCTCACCGCAAGATCACCGTGACGCTTCCGCTCGAGCCTGGGGATCCGGAGGCGGTGTTCAAGCGCTTCCCGGCCAAGCTGCGCAGCCAGGTGCGGCGGCCGGCCAAGGAGGGGGTGCAGGTCCGGTTCGGGCGCGACCAGGTGGACGCGTTCTTCACCGTGTTCGCGCGCCACATGCGCGACCTGGGGACGCCGGTGCAGCCGCGCGCGCTGTTCCGCGCGATCGCCGGCGCGTTCGGGGATGACGCGTGGTTCGGCTGCGCTTACCTGGGCGATGAGCCGATCGCGTGCGGCGCCGGCTTCCGGTGGGGGGACGAGTTCGAGATGACGTGGGCGTCGTCGCTGGAGGCGTACAACCGCACGGCGGCGAACATGGGGCTCTACTGGGCGTTCATGGAGCGGGCCTGCGACGAGGGGGTGCGGGTGTTCAACTTCGGGCGGTGCACCCCGGGGGGCGGGACGCACCGGTTCAAGAGCCAGTGGGGCGGTGTGGACGAGCCGCTGCACTGGTACCAGGACGCGCCGGGGGGCGTCGTCGCGACCCCGTCGCCCGATCGCGGCGCGTTGCGCCTCGGGCCGCGCATCTGGCGGAAGCTGCCGCTGGGCGTGGCCACGATGGCGGGGCCGCGGGTCGTCCGCGGGATTCCGTAGTCGGGCGCACGCAGTTCGACTCCGAGGGGGAGCACGAAGAGTGGCATTCATCGCCGGACTCGTGAGCGACGAAGGCGTGGCGCCGGGCCCGCTCGCGGCTCGGCTGGCGCAGCTCGTGAAGGCGAGTCCGCGCTCGCGCGGTTTCCCGGTGCACGCCGCGACCCTCGGCTCCCGTGTCCTCCTGGTGGCGGGTGAGCGGGACTCGGCGTACGCCGAGAGCACGTACGGCGCGGTCGGGCTGGACGGGGTGGTGGACAACCTGGCGGAGCTGCGGCGCGCTGCGGGTCTCGGGGACGGCGTGGTGGGCCAGGCCGCAGGTCTCCTCGAGCTGATCGCCGCGGCGGGAGAGGCCGTCCTCGAGCAGCTCGAAGGTGACTTCTCGATCATCATGATCCCGCGCGGCGCGAGCGGCGCGGTGTTGCAGCGCGACTGGTTCGGGTTCTGTCCGCTCTTCTACGCGCACGTCAACGGTGCGTGGGTGTTCGCCTCCGAGATGCCGGCGCTGGTGGCGCTGCTGGGCGACGCGGCGCTGGACGAGGGGACGCTCTCCGAGCTGGTCAGCTATCGCTGGACGGTCGGCACGGCGACGGCCATCGCCGGCGTCTCCCAGCTGATGCCCGCGCACATCGCCCGACTGGGGCCGGATGGGACCATCGCGATCCGCCAGTATTGGCGGATGGTGATGCGCCCGGAACCGGACGG
>CAYLJK010000267.1:0-4133 GCA_964383975.1 uncultured Gemmatimonadales bacterium
GGGGACGAGAGCACCAGCGGGAACGGCCTCATTCGAGGTTCTCGACCTGTTCGCGCACCCGCTCCAGCTCGCCCTTGATGGCGATGACCGCCTCGGCGATCGCCACGTCGTTCGCCTTCGAGCCGATGGTGTTCGCCTCGCGCCCCAGCTCCTGGAGGACGAAGGACAGCTCCCGGCCGATGGCCGAGCTTCCGGGTCCGTCCAGCACCGCCCGCACGGCCGCCACGTGCGCGCGGAAGCGCACCAACTCCTCGGTGACGTCGTACCGGTCGGCGAGGAAGGCGATCTCCTGTGCCAGCCGTCCAGGGTCCACCGCGATGCCACACGCCAGCTCCTGCACCGCCGCACCGAGCCGGTCGCGCTCGGCGGCGAGGCGTTCCGGTGCCCGCGACGCAATGCGGTCCGCCAGTGCCTCCAGGGCCGCCATGCGCCCCACGAGGTCGGCCGCGAGCATCGCCCCCTCCCGCTCGCGCATCGCCGCGCAGCCGGCGGCCGCCCGGTCAACGATCTCCAGCACCGCGGCGGCCTCGACGGGCGCCTCGTCGGCCTCGACCACGCGGAGCACGTCCGGGATGCGGGCCACCGTCGCCAGGTCCACGTCGCCCGCGATGCCCAGCTCACGGCCGAGCCCGCGGAGCAGGCCGACCACCGTGCGCGCCCGGTCCGCGTCCACCACGATTCCGGCCGCCTGCCCGGGCGCCTCCAGCCAGCGCGCCGTGACGGTGACGCTACCGCGCGCGAGGTGCAAGCGGAGCCGCTCCCGGATGTCGGCCTCCAGGTGCCCCAGCGAACCCGGCGCCTTCACCTGCACGGCGAGGTGGCGATGGTTGACGGACCGCACCTCGACGCGGAGACGACCGCCGGCCGCCGATCCCTCGGCGGTCCCGAACCCCGTCATGCTGCGCAGCGGCAATCGCTCCTCGGCGGACGGAATAGCCTCGTAAGCTAGCCGCGCATCGTCAGTTGGTAAACTCCCAGACGATGCCGAAGCGCTGGAGCGTCCGGGGCATGGGGAACCCGGGCACCACGTCGTACCGGGCGAGGAGCGGATTGCGCAGGGTCCAGTAGAGGACAGCGTCGAGCAGCCGGAACTGGATGTGGACGTTGAAGACGCTCCGGCCCGGGAGCTCCACCGTGTTCCCTCCCCCATCCAGCCCCCGCGCCCCGGTCCCCCAGGCCTCCAGCTCCACCTGGCCCATGACGTCGAAGGCCCCCTGCCGGAAGTGCGGCAGAAACCCGGATCGGAAGACGACGCGCGTGAGCGAGTGGTGCGGCGGCTCGTACCCCACCAGGTCCGTTTCCAGCGGGTGCCGATACCACCCGGTCAGGGTCAGCCACCGGTAGGGACGGAGCGTCCACGCCGTCGTGATCGTCGTCGCGCCCGCGTTCGTCGCGCCGGGAAGCGACTGCCGGAACCTCCCGAAGGGCGTGGCGGCGAACGGGTCGTGCGAGGCGAACGAGAGGTCGAGGTCCAGGCGTCCCCGGTGCGTGAGGCCGGCCCCGGCGCTCCAGTCCGTGGCCGTGACCGCGGTGTCGGCGCCGATACGGACGCGGTCCTCGAGCCGGCGCGCGCGCAGCATGCCGTGCAGCCGCAGGAAGTTGAGCGGCCGCAGCTCCGCCCCCCCTTCGATGTCGGTCAGCCCCCCGCCGGTGAGGAGCGAGCGCCGCCGGGCCGCCGCGAAGACCGACACCGGCCGCAGCGCACTCCACGCCCCGCGCAGCAGCAGGTCCGTCGGCGTGTCGCCGTCGCGCAGGCGCCCGGTCGCCTCGACCGACCAGCGGTCGGCGCGGTGGCTGATGGCGAGGATGGCCTGGGCGGCCGTCGTATCCAGCGTCGTGTCCACGGCGTCCGACCAGGTGGTGGTGCCGACCACCGCGTCGAGCCGCCACCCCATCCCGTCGCTGCCGGTGGCGGCGAAGGCCCGCAGGAAGCTGTCAGTCCGCCGGCCGTCGAGCGCCGCGAGCACGGCGCCCGTCCCGCTCGGCTCGAGGCGGTCCCGCTCGAGCATCGCGCGGGTGCCCTGCCACTCGATGCCGAGGCGGTCGCTCGCCATCCACGTGGCCTTCGCCCAGAGGCCGAGGTTACTGACCTTGGCACGGCTGTAGCTGGGCCCGTTGGAGCCAAGGAAGCTGACGCCAAGCCCGAGCCCGAAGCCGCCGGCCCAGCGGTTGAGGTAACGGACGCGGTAACCGTTCGTCTCGACGTCGCCCGACGAAAAGGACACCTCGGTGCGCGGGCGGCGCACGGTCGGCGTGTCACTGATGAGGTACACGCGCGCCGCGGTCGGGCCGACCTCGATCTCGATGCGCCGGAAGAAGCCGAGGTCGTAGCGCTCCAGGTCTTGGTCGAGCGAGTCCGCGCCGACCGCGTCCACCTGGAAGCCGTCCCAGTAGATCTCCAGCGAGCCCGCCGCCTGGCCCGCCAGGGCGATCGTTTCCGTCTGCCCGAACCATCCGCCCCGCACAAGGTACGCGCCGGGAAGCACCTGTCGCAGCAGCTCGCCGAGCGTGAGGGCGCCCGTGAACCGGATGTCACGCTGCGTGAGCACGATGCGCCGGCCCTGCGGGAGCGGTCCGGCCGGCGGGCCGAAGACCGGCAGCACGGGGCGCAGGCTGTCAGCGGGGAGGGAATCGGCGGCGGTGGTATCGGCCGGCGGCCGGGTGGTATCCGCCGGGACCTCCTGGGCGCTGAGGGACCTGGCGAACAGGACCGCACAGAGGCACGGAGGCACGGAGGCACGGAACAGGCGAGCACCGGGGCTCAGGCATGCAACGGCGCGGAAGCGCCGGGGTCGCACTTCCGTGCCCCCGTGCACCCGAGCCCCCGTGCCCGCTGGTCTCACGCCCGCCCCAGCACCCACTCGACCAGCGTCCGCATCGGCACGCCGGCCGGGCCCTTCGCCAGAGGCGGCGAGTCGACATCCGTATAGGCCGTTCCGGCGACGTCCACATGCACCCAGCTGAAACCGTCCACGAACTCCCGCAGGAACCACCCCGCGGTGATGGTGCCGGCCTTGGGGCCGCCGCTGTTCTTCACATCCGCGATGTCGGACCGGTTCTGCTCCCGGTACTCCTCGTACATCGGCAGCGGCCAGACGCGCTCCCCGGAGCGCTCGGAGGCGCGGCGCACCTCCTCGATGAGCGCCTCGTCGTTGCCCATGATGGGCGCCGCCTGGTCGCCGGTGACGTACGTCGCGGCGCCGGTGAGCGTGGCCGCGTCGAGGACCGCAACCGGTTGGAAGCGCCGGATCCAGCTCAGCGCGTCCGCCAGGACGAGTCGCCCCTCGGCGTCCGTGTTCACGATCTCGATGGTCTTGCCGTGATGACTCTTCACCACGTCCGCCGGCCGGACCGCCGTGCCGCTCGGCATGTTGTCGCACGCGGGCACCACGGCGACGACGTTCACCGCCGGGCGGATGCGGCCGAGCGCCTCCATCGCGCCGAGGACGGCCGCCGCGCCGGACATGTCGTACTTCATGTCCTCCATCTTGGCCGCCGGCTTGATGGAGATGCCGCCGGTGTCGAAGGTGACCCCCTTCCCCACCAGCCCGAGCATGGGTCCGTCGCCACCGCCCCGGTACTCCAGGGCGATGAAGCGCGGCTCCGTCAGCGAGCCCTGTGCCACGGCCAGCAGCGCGCCCATCCCCTCGGCCTCCATCTGTGCGCGGTCCAGCACGGTCACCGTGAAGCCGTGGCGCGCGCCCAGCTCCTGCGCCACGTCGGCCAGGTAGCTCGGCGTGCAGCGATTGGGCGGGAGGAACTGGAGGCGCCGCGTGAGCGCGTGACCCTCAGCGATGGCCGCACCGCGGTCGAACGCGGCCCGGTCCGCCTCCGCGTCGGAGGCGCAGACCATGGAGACGGTCGCCACCGGCGGCTTCTTCTCGTTCCCATTCGGGAGCACGCTCTTGAGCTCGTCGAAGACCCACGCTCCCTGGCCCATCCCCTCGACGGCGACCTGGCAGACGTCGGCCGCCGTCGCCTTCCCGCGGAAGGCCTCCGGGACGGCGAACGCCACGGCGCCGGTGCCGAGGGCCTTCGCGCGCCGGCCGGCCACGGCCGCCGCGCGGCGGAGCTGGGTGCGCCCCACATCCTCGGCTTTCCCCATGCCGACGAGCAGGAGCCGCCGGGGCCCC
>CAYLJK010000268.1:0-4090 GCA_964383975.1 uncultured Gemmatimonadales bacterium
CCTCATCGGCGTCGCGGCCTCCGCGGCGGTGATGTTCTTTCCGCTCGTCATCCTCCACCAGGGCGACCTCAACCTCGGCGGCACCGGCCTCGGCGGGAGCAACTACCCGGCCCCGCAGGCCTCGCTGATGGCGCTCATGAGCCAGGGGATCGTCGGCGGCGACATGGCATGGCCGCTCATCATCGTCGGCATGCTCATGGGCCTCGCCCTCATCCTCATGCAGGTGCGCAGCCCGATGCTCGTCAGCGTCGGCATGTACCTGCCCCTCGCCACCACGTTCGCGATCTTCCTCGGCGGCGTGATCAAGGGGCTCGTCGAGCTGATGAACGAGTCGCGGAAGCACAACGCCGCGCAGAAGGCCCGCGTCGAGAACACCGGCGTCCTGCTGGCCGCCGGCCTCATCGCCGGCGAGGCCCTCATCGGCCTCCTCTTCGCCGGCCTCGCGGTGGCGAACGTCCAGTACGGGTCGTGGCTGGAGACGCTGATCGGCTTCAAGGGCTTCCCGTTCGCCGTCAGCCTGCTGGTGTTCGTGCTGATCGCCTGGATCCTCATCCGCATCCCGGTGCAGCACGCCGGGAGCCCGGACGAACCGGCACCGCCCAGCGCGGTGATGTGACCTGACGCCCCGGCCGCGGCCTCCGCGCGAGGCCGCGGCCCCCCGCCCATGGACGACGTCCCTTTCCGCGACCTCATCCCCGTCCGAGCCGTCCCCTCGGAGGAGCACGGGGGCCGGGTGACGCTGCGCGTGCCCCGCTTCACCTCCGCCTTCGCGCGGCGCTGGCTGACCCCGCTCCTCCCGCGGCCCGACGTGCGGGTCCACCTCGACGAACTGGGCAGCGCCGTCTGGCGCGCGATGGACGACCGCGCCAGTATCGCCGCGCTCGCCGCGCGGGTGCACTCGCAGCTGGGCGGCGGCAACGCCCTGAACCTCGACCGGGTCTCGACCTTCCTGCGCCGGCTCCACCGGGCCGACGCCGTGACCTTCCTCGCCCCCGCCACGCCGTCGGGAGCGTCTTCCACGGAGGACCGCTGATGTCGAACGCCGTCCAGGGCCTCGAGCCCGCCCTCGTCTGGAAGTACTTCGCCGAGATCGCCCGCATCCCGCGCTGCTCCAAGCACGAGGAGCGGATCATCCAGTACGTCCTCGACACCGCGAAGAAGCTCGGCCTGCCCGCCCGGCGCGACGGCGTCGGGAACATCGCCGTGAAGAAACCCGCCTCCCCGGGGAAGGAGCACGTGCCGTCCCTCGCGCTCCAGGGCCACCTCGACATGGTCTGCGAGAAGAACAAGGACAAGGTGTTCGACTTCGCGAAGGACCCGATCGTGCTGGTGCGCCGGGGGAACCTGCTGACGGCCGACGGCACCACGCTCGGCGCCGACAACGGCATCGCCGTCGCCACCAACCTCGCCATCATGGAGGACCGCTCGCTCGTCCATGGGCCGCTGGAGTTCCTCTTCACGATCGACGAGGAGACGGGGCTCACGGGGGCGCAGTCCCTCCAGGCGGACTTCCTCGAGAGTCGCACGCTGCTGAACCTCGACTCCGAGGAGGAGGGCGCGCTCTACGTCGGCTGCTCCGGCGGCCGCGACACGACGGGGACGTGGGTCGCCGGGACCGACGTCCCGCCGCAGGGCGCCGTCCTCGCCACGCTGGCGGTCGCGGGCCTCAAGGGCGGGCACTCGGGCCTCGAGATCCACCAGGGCCGGGGCAACGCCATCAAGACGCTGAACCGAACGCTCCTCGCCCTCGAGCCGCTCGGCGTGCGCGTCGCGACGATCGCCGGCGGCAACAAGCGCAACGCCATCCCACGCGAGTGTGAGGCGGCGGTCTACGTCCCGGCGAAGGCGTGGGACGAGGCCGTGCAGGCGGTGAAGGCCTTCGAGGCCGTCGCGCAGGCCGAGGTCAGGACGGTGGACCCGGGCCTGCGGATCACGCTCGAGGGGACGAAGGGCCGCAAGCCGAAGGTCCTGAAGCGGGCCGTCCAGCGGAAGCTGCTGGCCACCATCGCGGCGCTCCCGCACGGCGTCATCAAGATGAGCGCCGACATCCCCGGCCTCGTCGAGACCTCGACGAACGTCGCGGTCGTGACGATGGAGAAGGGCCGGGTCAGCATCGCCACCAGCCAGCGCTCCTCCGTGGCGAGCGAGATCAACGAGATCTGCCACACCGTTCGCACCATCTTCGAGATGGGCGGGGCGACGGTGAAGCAGGGGGACGGCTACCCCGGCTGGAAGCCGAACCTGGAGTCCCCCATCCTCAAGACCGCCATCGCCACCTACCAGCAGCTCTATGGCCGCGAGCCGGAGATCAAGGCGATCCACGCCGGGCTGGAGTGCGGCATCATCGGCGAGAAGATGCCTGGGATGGACATGGTCTCGTTCGGGCCGACGCTCGAGGGCGTGCACTCACCCGACGAGAAGATCCACCTGGACACGGTGCCGAAGTTCTGGGAGTTCCTGCTGGCGATACTCAAGAACGTGAACTGAGATCGGGAAGTCGGGAGCCGGGAATCGGGAATGGGCCGATTCCCGGTTCCCGGCTCGATCGATCCCCGAATGCCGATTCCCGACCCCATGCACAACCCGTTGGAGATCCGCATCGACAAGTGGCTCTGGGCCGCGCGGTTCTTCAAGACGCGCGCGCTTGCCGTGGACGCAATCACAGGCGGCAAGGTCGAGGTGAACGGTGTGAAGGCCAAGCCCGCCCGGCACGTGCGGCCGGGGGACGAGGTCCGCGTCCGGCTCGGTCCCTACGAACACCGGGTGACGGTGCGCGCGGTGTCCGAGCACCGCGGCCCCGCGAAGGACGCGGCGCTGCTCTACGAGGAGGACCCGGCGGGCCGCACGGCGCGCGAGCGGCTCCAGGAGCAGCACCGCTGCGCGGCGGTGGCGTTCGCCCACGGCGAAGGGAGGCCCTCCAAGAAAGAACGCCGGGCGAGCCGGGCCCTCAAGGGGAGGGACTGAGCGCGCGGTCGAGGACGACCGCGCCCGCCTCCAGCACCACCTCGCGCCGGGCCACCGAGCGCACCAGGTCCGTGTCGTGCGTGACGGCCAGCACCGTGCACCCGTCCGCAAGGCGCCGCCGCAGGGCGCCGACGACCCGCCCGCGCAGTTCCGCGTCGAACCCGCCGGTCGGCTCGTCGAGCACCAGCACCGCCGTGCGCATGGCGAGCACGCCGGCGAGCGCGACGAGCTTGCGGAGCGGCGCCGGGAGGTCGTAGGGGTGGCGGCCGGCCAGCGCGGCGAGCTCGAGCTCCTCGAGCACCGCCGCGACGCCGGCCGTGCCCAGGCCCAGCCGCGCGGGGCCGAAGGCCACGTCGTCCCTGACCGTCCGCGCGAAGAGCTGCTGGTCCGCATGCTGGAAGGCGTAGCCCACGTGGCGCGCCATCTGGTCGGGCCTGCGGCCCTGGACGTCCACGCCGCCCACCCGCACGCGACCCGCCTGCGGCCGCGCGAGGCCCATCAGCATCCGGGTGAGCGTGGTCTTCCCCGCTCCGTTCGGACCGCGGAGCGCGACGCTCTCGCCGGCAGCGACGGCGAGCGTGAGGTCCCGGACGACGTCGCCGCCGCCGTAGCCGAAGCGCACGCCCTCCCATGACAGGGCGAGGCCGCGCCCGCTCACCGCAGCACCTCCGCCGCCGGTCCGTCGGCCGTGACGCAACCGGCCTCCAGGCGGAGCGCCCGCGTTGCCGCGCGCGCGGCGCGCGCGGTGTCCGGCGTGGCGACGAGCACCGTCGTCCCGCCGCGGCCGAGCACGCCCAGCAGGTCGTAGAGCGCATCGGCCCCGTCCGGGTCCAGCTCGGCGGCCGGATCGTCGAGCAGGAGCAGGTCCGGCTCCATCGCCAGCGCCGACGCGACGACCACCCGCTGCAATTCGCCGCCCGACAGCGTGACGGGATCCCGGTCCGCCAGCGGCGCCACGCCGAGGCGGCGCATGGCGTCGTCCGCGAGGCCAAGCACCCGGTCGCGCGGCCAGCCGTACGAGGCCGGGCCGAACGCCACCTCCGCGCGCACCGTCTGCGCCAGTCCCGTCAGCTGCGTCCACGGGGTGGCGAAGACGATGGCGCTGCGGCGCACGTGGCGCTCGATG
>CAYLJK010000269.1:0-4042 GCA_964383975.1 uncultured Gemmatimonadales bacterium
CCGGTTCCAGCAGGGCCGCGTTGGCGAGCACCACCGACAGCAGGTTGTTGAAGTCGTGCGCCACGCCGCCCGTGAGGTGGCCGATCGCCTCCATCTTCTGGGCCTGGCGCAACTGGTCCGCGAGAATGCGCACCCCGGTCACGTCCCGCTGCAGGCCGAGGAAGTGGGTCACCCTGCCGCTCGCATCGAGGATCGGCGCGATCGAGACCTCGGCGGTGTAGACCGAGCCGTCCCGCCGCCGGTTCGCGAGCTGCCCCTTCCACACCTCGCCTCGACGGATCGTGGCCCACAGGTCGCGGTAGAACGACTCCGGCTGCTGGCCGGACTTGAGGAGGCGGGGAGTCTGCCCGATGGCATCGGCCGCCGCGTAGCCCGTGATCCGCTCGAAGGCCGGGTTCACGTACGTGATGGTGCCGTCGGTGTCGGTGAGAATGGCGATCTCGTCCATGTGATCGAACGCGGTCGCCAGGCTCGCCTGCGCCTGCTCGGCGCGCTTGCGGTCGCTGATGTCGAGGATGAACGCCACCATCTCGTGGCGGTCCTCACCCAGGAGCACGAAGCCGACGAGGACCGCGACCCGCGTCCCGTCCTTCCGCACGAACTCCTTCTCATAGGGCGTGCAGTACCCGCGCGTGCCGCCTTCGACGAGCCGCGCGGCGTCCGCCGATAGGTACTCGCTGGGGGTGAGGGCGTTCCACTGGAGCCGCCCGGCTTCCACATCGGCCCGCTCGTACCCCACGAGCCTCAGGAACGTGTCGTTCGCCTCGTGGATGTGCCCATGGATGTCCCCCAGCAGGACGCCGATCACGCCTCCCTCGAAAAAGGCGCGCAGCTTCTGCTCCATCCGCCGCTGCTCGGTCACGTCCTGGAGCACCCCGACGATCGCCACGACGCGCCCCGCGGTGTCGCGGACGGCCGCCGTCGAGACGAGCATGTCGAGCAGGGTCCCGTCCCGCCGGCGGCGGCGCACGGGGAGGGCGACGATCACCTCGCCGGCGGCCGTGCGCTCCAGCACCCGCCGGAACCCGTCCTCCGCCTCCGGCGGGATGATGGGGTTGGGGCGGCCCACGGCCTCGGCGGCGGTCCAGCCGAAGGTGCGCTCGGCCGCCGGGTTCCAGTCCTGCACGACCCCCGCGGGATTCACGGCGATGATGGGCGCGGGCGAGGTGTCAATGAGCGCGCGGAGGCGCGCGTTGGCGGCCCGGAGGTCCTCCTCGGCGGCCCGCCGCGCCGACTGGTCGTAGGTGATCACCGTGGCGCCAGCGACCGCTCCGGTCACGTCGCGGATCGGGGTGGCGTGGACCTCGAACCACCGCTGTTGACCCGGCACCGATCCGAAGACCGCTTCCGTGGTGAGCGCCTCGCCCGCAAGCACCCGCAGCGACAGCTCGTCGACGAGCGCCCGGTCCCGCGGCGCGGTGATCGCCTCGCCGAGGGCTTGCCCCGGCCGGATCTCCGAGCCGTACAGCGCGCGCATCGCCTCGGCGTGCGCCATGTTGAAGGCGACGTACCGGAGGTCGCGGTCCACGGAGAAGATCGGGGTGGCGGCCGCCTCGAGGATGCTCCGAAGCCGCGCCTCGCCCTCCTGGTGCAGGCGGGCCAGCGCCGCCTGCTGCTCGCGGCGGGCGCCCCACCACAGGGCGAGCGCCGCGGTCGTTAGGGCGAGGAGGACGGCGCCCCAGGCGACGGCAGCTCGCCGCACCGCCGCCCGGTGCGGCGCGAGCACCTCGTCCCGATCCACCTTGAACACCAGGTACCAGGGGACCAGCTCCAGGCGGCGGATCGAGGCGAACGTCGGGGCCCCCCGGTAGTCGTGGAACGCTCCGAACCCCTCCTGTCCTCGTGCGGCGGCGGTGGCAGCGAGGGTGGTGTCGGACAGCGGCAGGCACCCGGTGGAGGGCGGCGGCGTGAGCCGCGTCGGCGACAGGAAGCAGACGGAGTCCCTGACCGTTTCGACGAGCAACGCCTCGGCCGTGGTCGTGGTGCCGAACGGCCCGGCCAGGAACGGGAAGAGCCACGCGCCGGGGTCCTCCTCGAGGACCACCGCGCCAACGGAGCGACCGGCCAGCCGCACGGAGACGGCGAAGGCGGCGTCCTGCGCGCCGTGCGCGTGGCGGATGAGCCGCGCGCGCTGTTGGACGACGTCGAGCGCACCGGCCAGGGCGATATCCCGGGCGCTGTCGGGATTCCAGGGGCCGGGGCTGCGGGCCGCGACCCGCCCGTCGCGGTCCACGACGATCGCGCGGGCGTAGCCGCTGGCGCGGGCGAACGAGCCCAGGACCTCGGCGACGTGTCGCGCGCGTTCTCGCGCCAGCGGTCCGCGAGGAGCGGCCAGCAGCTCCAGGACGCTCGGGAACGACGCGATGATCCGGGCGTCGGCGAAGCGATCGGCGACCCAGAGGTCCAGGCTGGCGGCTCGGACGTCGGCTCGCGTCCCCAGGTCGCGCTCCAGTCCGCGCATGACATCGCGACGCACCGATCCGTACACGCTGAAGAACACGGCCGCGCCCACGACGACGATGACCAGCGCCAGGATCGGCAGGCCGGCGAGCCAGCGGCCGGACGGACGCAGCAGGCGCTTGAAGCTCAGCGGCACGAGTGCCGCCCCGTCGGGCGCGGTACCTGGGCTCGATTCGTGGTGCCGGTCATGGGACGGCGGTCCTCGGCGACGGAGTGTGGCAAACTACGGTCCCGCGGCGCCGCGGCGCCAGCAGAGCGGCTACGTGCTCTCCTCCAGGAACGCCTCCCTGAACATCCGGGTCGGTATCGTCCCCATCGCCATGAAGCGCTCGTGGAACACCCGGGCGTCAAAGCCGGCTCCCTCCTTCCTGCGCACCGCGTCCCGGAGCTCCTCGATCGCGCGCTTCCCGAGGTTGTAGGTGATCGCCTGGGTGGGCCACTTCGAGTAGCGGTAGAGGGCGCGAGAGGCGCCGTCGAGCACCGCCCGCGCCTGCGGGTCGCGGGCCGCCCGGGCGCGCGCGTCCGGCAGGAACTCGACGTTCGCGGCGAACCAGTCCACCGCCTCGTCGAAGGTCCTGCGGCCGGTGTGGATAGCGACGTCCACGTGCACGCGCACCGCGCGCAGCAGCTGCCCCTGCAGCTCGTACAGATGCTCGGCCGCCGTGAAGAACCCGTGCGGGTTCCCGGCGACGGGCTCGGCCATCAGATCCTCGGCGTAGAGCGCCCACCCCTCGGACGCCATCGAGTCGGCCCACATCGAGAAGCCGTCCTCGACGGCGCCGGGCGTGAGCCAGCGCACCGCCGGGATCTCGCGGGCGCGGGAGGACATGTACTTGTAGTGCCAGTCGTGCCCGGGGAAGCCCTCGTGCACCGCCGTGTCGGCGACCGACGCCCGGTTGTTGAGCCGCAGGGCCGCCGGGTCGTTGCCCGTCGGCGTGAGGTAGAAGCGGCCGGCACCTGTCTGCTTGAACGGCGGCGCGGGGTAGTACGCGGCGTCGGTGCTGCCCCGCAGGACCGGCGGCGTCTCCACCACGTCCAGCCGGTACGCCTCCGGGATGGCGAAGAGGCCGTGCGCGCGCCCGTAGGCGACCGCGCGCTCCCCGGCCTGCCGGTACCAGCGGAACAGCTCCGCGTCGTCGCGGGGTGCGTCGCCCGAGAGGTGGTCCATCACGGCGCGGACCGACGCGCGGCGCTCGTCCGCGGTCCCGAAGCGCAGCGCGAGGCCGGCGCCGCGCGCGACCTCCTCCGCGACGCGGAACATCCGGTCCTGGTAGAACGTCGTCTGGGCGGCGCCGTAGTCGAACAGCTCCGCCGCGGTGCGCGTCTCCCGGAGGCAGTGCGTTAGGCGCCACGCGTACTCACGCTCCCCAACGGCGAACCGGTCCGTGGACTCCGCGAGGTTGAACGTCGTGGAGAGGAAGGCGGCGAAGCGACGCCACGCCGCGGCCGCCGCCGTGCCGGCCTCACGCAGGGCACCGAGTGTGGCGGGGGCGAAGTCGCGCCCGCCGAGGTATCCCGCGGCCGTGGCGGGCAGCGTCGCGCCGAAGTAGTCGGCGTTCGCCAGCGCCGCGCGCACGCCGTC
>CAYLJK010000270.1:0-4041 GCA_964383975.1 uncultured Gemmatimonadales bacterium
GGCGCCCGTGCTGGACGGGGCGCTGGTGTACGAGCGCGAGCTGCACGACCTGTTCGGCATCGTGCCCACGGGACATCCCGACCTGCGCCGCCAGGCGCTGCCCGAGGACTGGCCGGCCGGCGTGCATCCGTTGCGCAAGGACGCGGTGATCCCGGGGACCCCGGCGGCCAGCGCGGCGCCGGAGGAGGCAACCTGATGCCGGACACCATCCGCCTGCCGATCGGCCCGCAGCACCCGTTCCTCAAGGAGCCGGTGAAGTTCGACTTCGACATCCAGGGCGAGGAGGTCGTCGGCGCCCGGATGAACCTCGGGTACAACCACCGGGGGATCGAGAAGCTGTGCGAGGCCCGTAACTACTACCAGTGCCTGTACATCCTGGAGCGGATCTGCGGCATCTGCTCGCACTCCCATACCACCGCGTTCGTGCAGGCGGTGGAGAAGCTCCTGCAACTCGAGGTGCCGCGCCGCGGCCTGTACCTGCGGACGCTGGTGTGCGAGCTGGAGCGCCTGCACTCCCACCTCCTGTGGCTCGGTGTCGCGGCCCACGAGGTGGGCTTCGACACGCTGTTCATGCTGGTCTGGCGGGACCGTGAAGTGGTCATGGCCATCCTGGAGGAGATCAGCGGCAACCGCGTCAACTACGCCATCAACACCATCGGCGGCGTGCGGCGCGACATCACCGAGGCGCAGCGCCGGAGCATCCTGGCCTCGATGTCCGCGCTCCGGGCGCGGACCGAGTACTACGCCGACATCGGCACCCACGAGCCCTCGTTCGTGGCCCGCATCGCCGGGGTGGGGCGGCTGTCGCGCGAGCGGGCTCTCGAGATGTGCGTCGTGGGGCCCTTCGCGCGCGCCTCCGGCGTGGACATGGACATCCGGCGGGACGACCCCTACGGCGCGTATCCCGAGCTTACGTTCCGGGTCATCACGTCGGACCGGTGCGACATCCTCGGCCGGGTCATCGTGCGGGCGCTGGAGATCGTCGAATCGTGCTCGATGGTGACCCAGCTGCTTGAGCAGCTGCCCGAGGGCGACCTGGCGGTGCGGAAGGTGCCGCGACGGGTCCCGGCGGGGGCGGCCATCTCGCGGTATGAGGCGCCGCGCGGCGAGGACATCCACTACCTGCGCGGCAACGGCACCGACCGCCCGGAGCGCGTCAAGGTGCGCGCGCCCACGATCGCGAACCTGGAAGCGGCGACCGAATCGGTGGTCGGGTCGTTCGTGGCTGACATTCCCATCGCGATCGCGTCCATCGACCCCTGCTTCTCGTGCACCGACCGAATGACGATCGGGCTCACCGACCGGCGGCGCGGCCGGCGGCTCACCACGTGGGGCGAGCTGCGCCGGTACGGCATCGAGTGGTACCGGCGGAACCGTGGCGTGCGCGCCCCGGCGGCGAGGTAGCGATGCGCCCGGTGGAGGTGCTGCTCTACTTCCTGGTCTTCCCGGGTTTCGCGTTTCAGGTCCTCTGCGCGACCACGCTGGAGTGGCTGGACCGCAAGGTGTACGCCCGGATGCAGAACCGGCGCGGGCCGCTCTACACCGGCTGGGCGGGCGTCCTACAGCCGGCGGCGGATATCCTGAAGCTGTTCTCCAAGGAGGACATCGTCCCCGCGCACGCCGACCGCAGCGCCTTCGCCTTCATGCCGGTGCTGTCGCTGGCGGCGGTGTGCACGGCGGGGCTCTACCTCCCGGTGTGGGGGCTCACGCCGTTCACCTCGTTCGAGGGCGACCTCATCGTGGTCGTCTACCTGCTGTCGCTGCCGTCCATCGCGCTGTTCCTGGCCGGATGGTTCTCGGTCAGTCCCTTCAGCCTCCTGGGTGGGACACGAGTGCTCACGCAGCTCTTCGCGTACGAGGTGCCGTTCTTCCTCGCCGTCCTGACGCCGGCGGTGGTCGCGGGCAGCTGGCAGATCGCGCGCATCGCGGTACACCCGTGGGTGAGCGGAACGTGGTGGGTGGTGCCGGTGCAGATGATCGCGTTCGTGGTGGCCGTGCTGACGCTCCAGGCGAAGCTGGAGCGGGTGCCGTTCGACATCCCCGATGCCGAGACGGAGGTGGTGGGCGGGCCGCTGACGGAGTACAGCGGCCGGAAGCTGGCGATGTTCCGCCTCCAGCACGACATCCTGCTGTACGTGGGCTCGGCGCTGGTGGCGTGCCTCTTCCTGGGGGGCTTCGGCGGGATCCCGCCGGGGCTGGAACCGGAGCGGATCGGGGTCGACGGGCTGCGCGGCGGCGGCTACGGCGCGGGGCTGCCGGTCCGGGTCCTGTTCCTGGTGGCCAAGACATGCCTGGTGGTGTTCCTGCTGTCCACGCTCAAGGCGGCCTTCGCGCGGATCCGCATCGACCAGATCGTGCGCTTCTCGTGGCGCTACCTGGCCCCATGGAGCGTCGTGCAGTTCCTGGTGGTGCTGCTGCTGAAGGCGTTCGTGACCGAGGGGGCGCCGTGAGGACCGCGAGACCCGCGGCGATCGTGCCGGAGCTGCTCCGCAACCTGGCCACGCGGCCGGTGACGCGCCTGTACCCGTTCGAGCCGGCGGTCGTGCCGGACGGGTTCCGCGGGACGCCGCGCTTCTCGGCCGAGCGGTGCGTCGGGTGCATGCTGTGCGTGAAGGACTGCCCGTCCGACGCGCTGCACATCAACGTCGAGCTGATCCCGTCCGCGGAGCCGGTGGTGGAGGGTCGGCCCGCGCCCAAGCCGCAGAAGCGCTTCGCGATGGAACTGTACCTCGATCGCTGCGTCCACTGCGCCCGGTGCGCGGAGGTGTGCGCGAAGGACGCGATCGCGCTGGACGGCGAGTTCGAGGTGGCCGCGTTCACCCGTGATGCCTTCCACCGCGTCGAGGGCTAGGCGGCCGGCCGGCGCGGCGCTCCGCCTCGAGCGCCTGCTGGCCCGGGTGCGCGCGCGCGGCCAGCGCCTGCTGCTGCTGGGCATGGGCAACCCGATGCTGGGGGACGACGGGGTCGGCGTGCGCATCGCGGAGGACGTGGCGGCGCTGGGAAGCGCGGTCTTCGGGGCGGAAGGCGTGGGTATCGCGCTGGAGAACGCGGCGCACCTGGTCGCGCGCCACCGGGCGGACGTGGTGGTGCTCGTGGACGCCGCGTGCGGCCTGCGGGGTGCGTGGGGGTTCCTGCCGCCGCACCGCCTCGACACGATCTGCCACTCCACGCACGCGCTGCCGCTGCCGGTCTTCCTGCGGATCTGGGGCGACGAACACCCGGCGCTGGCCGTGCACTTCATCGGCGTGCGGCCGGAGGGGAACGCGTTCGGGAGCGGGCTTTCGCCGGCGGCGGAGCGGGCCAGGCGCGAGATCGTGGCCGCGTTCGCGGCGGCAACGTAGAATTGCCTCCCGCGCGCCGCTCAGGGCGTCGTGAGGGACACCGCTCCGACGTCGATGCGGCTGCGGGGCGCCACGCCGTTCAGTTCGATGACGATCGGCGGCCCGCGGTCCCGGCACGGTGATCTGCGCGCCGAGCGCTCCGTGCACCGTGCCAGGAGCACGTCGGGGGTCAGGGCTTTGCCGGCGACCGTGACACCGACGGTGTACCGCCAGTCCGAGCGGTATGCTGCCAGAGACGCGGAGTCGAGCGGGACCTCGAAGCGGCCGAGCGAGTCGGACTCGCCGTGCGGGCCGTGCGCGCCGCCGGTCGGGTGTCAGGACTCCGGGACCGTCCCCTGCGCGGGTTGCTCGCAGCCTGAGACACGACGGCCCCGGGGGTGAGCCCGGGGCCGCGTGCTTTGCGCGGGTCGCGTGACCGACGCCGCGCGGCGCGCCGACTAGTCGGCGGCCATCTCCTGCTGCGCCAGCTTCACCCCCCAGGCGAAGGCCTCCTCGTTGAGGGGGATCATGGCGCACTTCTCCTTCAGGGCCTGACGGATCGCCGTGAGGAAGGTCTCGGCCGGGAAGATCTGCGTGGCCGCCTGGAGCGCGCCGAGGGCGACCACGTTCTTCACCACCACCTTCCCCAGGTCCTTCGCCACCTGCGCGAACGGCACGACCACGGCGCGCACGCCGTCGGCGACCGGCGGTACGTCCTTCA
>CAYLJK010000271.1:0-3994 GCA_964383975.1 uncultured Gemmatimonadales bacterium
GCCGATGGCCAAGTCCGGCCCTGCGCCGCGATAGGCGCTGGCCGGGGCCGCCTCGGGAGCCGCCTCAGGCGCCTGGGCCACCAGCCGATCGGAGAGGGTCTCCTGGCGAATGTAATCGCCGTAGCCCGCCATCACTCGCTGGACCGCCTCGTCGCCCTGAAGGTGCTGCGCCCCGAGCTGCTCGGCAGCCACACGGCGCAGCGGTTCCTGCGCGAGATTGAGGTG
Source organism: uncultured Gemmatimonadales bacterium (assembly GCA_964383975.1). Classification (GTDB taxonomy): domain Bacteria; phylum Gemmatimonadota; class Gemmatimonadetes; order Gemmatimonadales; family JACORV01; genus DASXPG01. The sequence continues at coordinate 226 of CAYLJK010000271.1, forward strand.
TTGCGCCAGCTCGATCACCCCCGGATCGCGCGGATCCTCGATGCGGGGGAGACCGACTGGCTGGTGTACTTCGTCATGGAGTACGTGCGCGGGCGCACGCTGCGCAGCGTGCTCGACGAGCGCGGGGCCCTCCCGATCGCCGAGACGCTGCGCGGCGCGCTCGAGGTGCTCGACGCGGTGGCCCATGCGCACGAACACGGCATCGTCCACCGGGACGTGAAGCCCGACAACATCGTGTTCACCCGGGACCGCGGCGCGGTGCTGCTGGACTTCGGTATCGCGCGCGCGATCGCCGAGTCCGAGGAGCACCGCGTTACCCGGTCGGGCTTCACGGTCGGATCGTCGGCCTACATGAGCCCGGAACAGGCCGCCGGCCACCCGATCGATCACCGGGCCGATCTGTACGGCCTGGGATGCGTGCTCTATGAGTGCCTGACGGGGAAGCCGGTCTTCTGGCACGAGGTGGAGTCGCAGCTCCTCGTCCTGCACCAGCGGGCGGCGCCGACGGACGTCCGCCGCCTGCGGCCCGAGGTGTCGAGGTCGCTCGCCCGCGTCGTGATGCGCGCGCTGGAGAAGGAGCCGGGACGGCGCTGGCCGACCGCCCGCGCGATGCGGGATGCCCTGGTGGAAGCGGGGGCTGGGGAGTAGGGGCTGGGAGTCAGGAGCGCGCGCCGGTCGCTACTGGCATGCGGCCTCGCCGGGTTGGGCTCCCGCGACCGGCGGGCTCGCCGACCCGATGTAGATCCCGCACGTCCTGGACGTCCCCGCGTGCGTGGCCGTGGCGCTCCAGCCCGCGGCGTCGGCGGACGCGATCGTGATCGTGACGCCGGCCGAGGCGGAGACGGGCAGGGCGCCGATGGTGGAGGCGTACGAGCCGCTGGTGGCCTGATACGTCTCTTGCGCGGTCACCAGGTTTCGCAGGTCGCTCTTCATCGCAGCGAGGTGGGCGCGTTCCTTCGTGCCCGTGAAGCGCGGGATGGCGATGGCGGCGAGGATACCGATGATGAGCACGACGACGAGCAGTTCGATGAGGGTGAAGCCCCTGCGGTGCGGCACGTGCGGCCTCCGGAACGGGATGGGACGGTGCCTGAGTCTGGTGCGCGCGCGCCCCGGGCGCCAGAGGCGGGCCGCGTGACGGACCCGTCCCGTGCGCCCTGCGGCGTCCCCTCCTAGATTGCGCCAGTTGCGCCGGTAGCTCAGCTGGATAGAGCGGCAGCCTTCTAAGCTGCGGGTCGGAGGTTCGAGTCCTCCCCGGCGCGTCTCCCCGGTCGCACCGGCCCGCGGCCCGCCTGCCGTGCGGGTGAATCCGCCAGCAGTCCGTGCGCGTAGGGACCCGCGGCCGGCACAGGCCGGTCACACCTCTCAGTATCGGAGACGCATCCACCCATGAAGCGCTCTGCCATCGTGGCCCTGCTGCCGCTCGTCGCGGCGTGCTCCCGCGCCCGGGAGTACGACGCCACCTCGACGCCCCGACCGGTGGCTGCGGGCGCGGCCGCCGTGGAGCCCCGGCGCCCGGTGCCGTATCCCGTCTTCGAGCCGCTGCGGCTCCAGCGCGCCATCGAGCGCGGGACGCGCACGCGCACCGGTGAGCCCGGCCCCAACTACTGGCAGCAGCACGCCGCGTACGAGCTGGCGGCGGAGTTCGACCCGGCCGCCAACCGGCTGACGGGCCGCGGGGCGATCCGCTACACCAACAACGCGTCCGACACGCTGCGGTTCATCCTGCTGCACCTGCACCAGAACCTGTTCCGCGACGATGCGGTCCGGAACGAACAGGTGCCGATCACGGGCGGCATGACGCTCGCGCGCGTGGCGGTGGACGGACAGGCGGCGGTGCAGCCGGAGCCGGGCCGTCCGCCCGCCGCCGGGACGCCCTTCTACCTCGTCAACGGCACGCTGCTGCGGGTGCGGCCGTCGGCGCCGGTGCCGCCCGGGGGCAGCGTCCGGCTCGAGCTGGAGTGGTCGTTCACGGTGCCGCCCGACGGCGCGCCGCGCGGCGGGCAGGACGGTGAGGTGTGGTTCATGTCGTACTGGTACCCGCAGGTCGCCGTGTACGACGACGTGAACGGCTGGCAGGCGGACCCGTACATGGGCCGCGCCGAGTTCTACATGGGCTACGCCGACTACAACGTGGCCCTCACCGTGCCGGAGGGGTGGCTCATCGCCTCGACCGGCGCGCTGGTGAACGCCGACGAGGTCCTGAGCGCGCAGACGCGCGAGCGCCTGGCGGCATCGCGGCGCTCGCGCGCGGTGACGAGCATCGTGGGGCCGGCGGACCGCGGGGCGGGGCGCGCCACCACGCGGGGCGCGAACGGCCGGCTCACCTGGCGGTTCCGGGCGCGCAACGTGCGCGACTTCGACTTCGGCCTGTCGGACCGCTACCTGTGGGACGCGACGATCGCCGAGGTCGGCGACCACGACGGTGACGGCCGGCCCGACACGGCGGCGGCGTACGCCTTCTGGCGCCCCGAGCACCCGGCGTGGCGCGACGGCGCCCGCTACGTGCAGTACGCCGTCGAGTTCCTCTCGCGCTGGCTGTGGCCGTACCCGTGGCCGCAGATGACCGCGGTGGACGGCGTGCGCAGCTGCTCGGGGATGGAGTACCCGATGATCACGTGCATCGGGGGCGGCGTCGCCGAGCGCGATTCGCTGAACGTCATGGGCACGACGCTGCACGAGACGGCGCACATGTGGTTCCCAATGATGGTGGGGAGCGACGAGAAGCGCTTCGCGTGGCAGGACGAGGGCCTCACCACCTTCAACACCGACCGCGGGATGTGGGAGTACCGCGGCAGCCGCGCCGGCGTGGACCCGTACCAGGGCTCGCGGCAGGGGTACCTGGGCTTCGCGCGCGGTGGCGACGAGGTGGAGCTGATGCGGCACGGCGACCTGTACCCGCCGAACACGGCGGCCTACGGCGTCGCGAGCTATCCCAAGATGGCCTCGAACACCGCGATGCTCCTCGCGCTCCTTGGGGACAGCACCTTCCTGCGCGCGTACCGCGAGTACGGCCGCCGCTGGATGTACCGGCATCCGACGCCGCATGACTTCTTCAACACGTTCAACGCCGTCGCCGGGCGGGACCTCTCCTGGTTCTGGCGGACGTGGTGGTACGAGACGTGGACGCTCGACCAAGCGGTGGCGGAGGTGCGGACGGAGGGCGCGGACCTGGTGGTCGTGGTGGAGGACCGGGGCCTCGCGCCGATGCCGGCGCGGGTGAGCGCGCGGCTCCCGGACGGGGCGGTGCGCGAGGCGGAGGTGCCGGTCGAGCGCTGGCTCGCTGGCTCGCGCCGCGCGGAGGTGAGGCTCCCCGGCGCGGGCGCGGCGACGCGGGTCGAGGTGGACGCGGCACGGGTGTTCGCGGACGTGGACCGGGGGAACAACGTGTGGACCCGGCCGGGCGCCGCGCGGACGATGAAGGAGGCGGTCCGGGACCGGGTCGAGCCGGCCAAGCTGGAGGGGTAGGCCGACGGGGTCCAACGGCGCGTGGCTCCGACACTTGTCGGGTGTTGACAGGGGTCGGAGCGCCGGCTACACTACTGTGCTCGCCGGGAGTTTCCGGCGTCCGCTCTTTGAAAACCGAACCTGGAGAGTGTGGATCTCGTGCGGCCCTGTGACCGGCGCCTGATCAGAGGGTGCCGGTAGGGGAACAATCTGAGAACCGTGCGTGATTCGGACGATGAACAGTCGTTCAGTCACATGAGCTACGTCGAACTCTTGGAGAGTTTGATCCTGGCTCAGGACGAACGCTGGCGGCGTGCCTAACACA
>CAYLJK010000272.1:0-1432 GCA_964383975.1 uncultured Gemmatimonadales bacterium
CGATGCGCTCGCGGCCGCCGTTCTCCTCACGTTGCTCATCGGCATTCTCCTGACCGACGCGCAGCACTACCTCATCCCCGACGAGTTCACGCTCGGCGGGCTCGGCGCGGGGCTCGCGCTCGCGTTCGTGAACGACCGACTGCGGTGGTGGGAGGCGGTGCTTGGCGCGGCGGTCGGCTTCGGCGTGATGTGGGTGGTGAAGGCCGCGGGGGACCTCGCCCTGCGGCGCGGTCTCATCCGCGGCGACGAGGTGCAGGCCACGCTCGGCGAGGACGAACCGCCGAGCAGCATGGGCGGCGGCGACGTGAAGATGATGGCGATGGTCGGCGCGTTCCTCGGCTGGCGCGGCGTCCTCGGCACCATCTTCCTCGGCGCGCTCGCCGGCACGCTCTTCTTCCTCCCGCTGATGCTGCGCGGGCGCAAACCGCTGGTGCCGTTCGGGGTCTTCCTGGCGGTGGGCGCGGCCGCGACGCTCATCTGGGGGGACGGGCTCGCCGCGTGGTACGCGCGGATCGTGCGGGGATGAACGCCCGGGCGATCGGGAGGCGATGATGGGCGAGGGGCTGTTCGGTCGGAAGAACGATCCGGGCGTCCTGGAGCGCTTCGGGCTCGATCTCAACGCCGCCGCGCGGCGGGGGGACCTCGAGCCGGTGCGCTGCCGCGACGCGGAGATCGCGCGGGTCGTGGACGTGCTGCTGCGTCAGACCAAGCACAACCCGGCCCTCGTGGGCGCCGCGGGCGTCGGCAAGACGGCGATCGTCGAGGGGCTCGCGCAGCGCATCGTCGCGGGCCAGGTGCCCGCCGCGCTTCGCGACGCGCGGGTGATCGCGCTCGACCACGTGGCCCTGCTCGCGGGCACCGTGTACCGCGGGCAGTACGAGGAGCGGGTGCGCCGGCTCGTGGAGGCGGTGACGGCGGACCCGGACGTCATCCTGTTCGTGGACGAGATGCACAACCTCATCGGGCAGGGTAGCGCCGTCGGCGTCGCGATGGACGCCGCCAACATGCTCAAGCCGGCCCTGGTGCGGGAGGACATGCGCGTCATCGGCGCCACGACCGAGGGCGAGTACGAGCGGTGGATCCGCGGCGACCCGGCGCTGGAACGGCGCTTCCAGCCGGTCGTGGTGGCCGAGCTGACGAGCGAGCAGGCGCTGGAGGTGCTGCGCGCCCGCCGCCCGCGGCTCGAGCACCACCACGCCGTCGCCGTCACGGACGACGCTCTCCAGGCGGCGCTCGTCCTCACCGACCGGTTCGTTACGGGCCGCGCCCAGCCGGACAAGGCCATTGATGTCCTCGACGAGGCGTGCGCGCACGCGCAGGCCACCGCCGAACTGCCCGTGGAGCTGGAGCAGATCGTGCGCGAGCGCCGGCGGGTGGACGCGGCGATCCGGCGGCGGCTCGCGCGCGGCGAACGCGTGGAGCAGGGCTCGGA
>CAYLJK010000272.1:1442-3987 GCA_964383975.1 uncultured Gemmatimonadales bacterium
TGCCACCGCCTCATCCAGCAGGGGGCCCGCCTCGCGGAGGACCCGCTGGACGTCTTCGCGCGCCAGATCGGCCCGGCGCTCCAGCGGATCGGGGCGGAGATCGAGGCGCTGCTGGGGACGGGGGACTTGGGGACGCCGCGGGAAGCCGGGAGCGAGGCGGCGGGACAGCAGGAGGGCGGAAGGGCGGGTGAGACGGGAGAGACGCTGCTGGAGAAACGCGACCGGCTCGACCGCGAGCTGCGGGTCGGGCTGGAGCGGCTCGGCGTGGTGGTGACGGGGGCGGACATCGCGCGCGCCGTGGGCGCGGCGGTGGGGAAGCGGATCGAGTGGACGGGATGAGCAGCGGGCACAGGGGCACAGGCGCACGGGCGCACAGCGGGAGGCGGGCGGTGGTGGCGGAGCTGGTGCTGTGCGTCTGCGCGGCTGTGCGGCCGTGCCCGCTGCCCGCCCAGTCCGACGACGCCGCCCAGCGCATCGCGCGCGACCTCGTCCCCGCCGTGGAGCGGGCCGTCGGCCTGTCGTTCCGCCGCTCGCCGGTGGTGGCGACGCGGAGCCGGAACCAGGTGCGGCAGTACCTCGACCGCAAGCTCGCCGAACAGTTCCCGCCCGCCGAGCTGCGGGCAGTGACCCGCGCCTACCGGGCGCTGCGTCTCATCCCCGACACGCTCGACCTGCGGAGGCTCGTTCTCGATCTGTACGCCGAGCAGGTCGTCGGCTTCTTCGACCCGGACTCGGGGATGCTCTTCGTGGTGCGCGGGTCCGATCCCACCATGCTGCGGCTCATCATGGCGCACGAGCTGGTCCACGCGCTCCAGGCCCAGTACATGCCGCTCGACAGCATTCTCAAGCTGCGGCGGCAGAACGACCGGCAGATGGCGGCCCAGGCGGTCACGGAGGGGCAGGCCGTGGTCGCGTCGCTCGCCGCGCTGGCGCCGGGCCAGCAGCTCCCCGATCTCTCGCAGGCGATGAGCGCGGTGCGCGAGGGGATCCGCTCCCAGCAGGCCGGGATGCCGGTCTTCGCGACGGCGCCGCTCATCCTCCAGGAGGGGATGCTGTTCCCGTACCTCGCCGGCGCGGAGTTCATGCGCGCCTTCGGCGAGCGGCGGCAGAGCGCGGACGAGCAGCCGTACGGGGACCGGATGCCGGTCTCCACCGAGCAGGTCCTGCGGCCCGGGCGCTACACCGCGCGCGACGTGCCGGTGCGCCTCGGCTTCGCGCGGGCCGCGGGCGACACGCTCGTCTACGACGACGACTTCGGCGAGTTCGAGACGCGCGTGGTGCTCCGGTCGTGGGGCCTCCCGGAGCCCGAGGCGATAGCCGCCGCGGGAGGGTGGGACGGGGACCGCTACGAGATCCGCGGCACCCGTGCCGGAACCGTCGTGCTCTGGGCGGTGGCGTGGGACTCGCCGCAGGATGCGCTCGAGTTCGAGCGCGCGGTGCGCCGCGCGTGGGAGCGTCTGGCCCGGGACCGCACGGACGCCGCCGCTCGGCGCTGGCAGGTGGACACCCTGGAGGTGCGCGGGGTGCCGGTCGTGCGTTTCGTGGACGCGCCGGCGGCGTGGCGGGGGTGGCGCGAACTGCCGGCGGTCCGGCTCACGCCGCCCGCGGCCCGCTGACGGCCCGCGCGCTCAACGGTTCAGCAAGCCGATCAGGACGTTGATGGAGAACGCGACCGCCCCGACGAAGCCGCCGAGCACATAGCCGAGCTTCACGATCAGGTCCAGCTCACGCTGGGTCACGGTGCGGATGATCTCCTCCATCCGCTGGACCGAGAAGCCCCGCACCTTCGCCTCGACCATGTCCCGCACCGAGAGCTGCGCCACCACGCCCGGCACCTGGCCGCGGATCCAGTCCCACATCGGGTCGGCGAGCGAGGCGACGATGCGCTCGGGGGCGTCGGGCGGCAGGAGCGAGGCGGGGCGGCCGATGCGCCGCTCCAGGAGTGCCCGCCCGCCGCGCTCGACCCCCTCGGCGATCCAGGTGCGCACCTGCGCGCTCTGCGCCGCCTCCTGGAGCCAGTCGGCCGCCCGCTCGGGCGGGACCAGCGCCAGCAGGTCGCCGAAGGTGCGCCGCTCGGCGCCCTCGAGCGCTTCGTCGAGCTTCGCGATGGCGTAGCGCTGGGTCTGCGGGTCGCGCAGCGCGCTCATCACGTAGTCGGCGGCGGTCCGCTTCAGGCCGTCGAGCTTCTCCCCCTCGAGCGCGCCGAGGTGGTCGCGCAGCGGCTTGCGCAGGAAGCTGACCACCGCCTCGTTCACCGCGCGCGCCAGCTCGGCCCCCATCACCGGCTCGTCGAGGAGGCGGCTGATCTGCTCGACGCCGTCGCGTTCGAACGTGTCCAGCATCCGGCCGATGGTCTTCTCGCTCACCATCAGCTTCGCGACGATGCGCTCGTGCAGGAGCAGGTCGCTGGTGAAGCGGCGGAACAGGTTGTGCACCGTCGTCTTGACCCGCTCCTTCGCGTCGGGGCGCTTCAGGATGCCGGCCAGCCGCTCCAGCGCGACGGGGAGGTAGGCGTTGATCCCCGCCTCGACGGCGGCGACCAGGC
>CAYLJK010000273.1:0-3972 GCA_964383975.1 uncultured Gemmatimonadales bacterium
GCCGCGTACGTGGCGCTGCGCCGGGAATCGCTCGACGTCGCCGGCGCCGACTTCGCCGAGGCGGTGCGGCGCGACTCGCTCTCGGTGGACGCGCTCTTCGGCATGGGCCTCGTCGCGCTGCGCCGGGACGCGCCGGACCCCGCGCGGCGCTGGTTCGCGCGCGTCGTCGCGCGCGACTCCGCGCACGCCGAGGCGAAGTCGTGGCTCGGCCGCCTGGGACGCGCACCGCGGCGGCCGCCGCTCCGGCTCCCGCCGGCGACCGTCGTCCAGGCCCGCGCCCGCGGCGACCGCTTCGAGGTCCCCGCGCCCGGCGGCTGGCGGCCGTTCTACGTCAAGGGGATCAACCTCGGCGCCGCGCTCCCCGGCCGCTTCCCAAGCGAGTTCCCCGACTCGGCGACCTACGCCGCGTGGATCGCCGACATCGCGGCGATGGGCGCGAACACGATCCGCGTCTATACCATCCACCCGCCGTGGTTCTACCAGGCGCTGCTCGCCCACAACGCCGCGCACCCGGCGCAGGCGCTGTGGCTCATCCACGGGGTCTGGACGGAGCTGCCGCCCAGGCACGACTTCGAGGATCTCTCCTGGCACGGGGCGTTCCTCGCCGAGGCGCGGCGCGTCGTGGACCTGGTGCATGGGCGCGCCGACATCGCCGCCCGCGCCGGCCACGCGTCGGGGTTCTACACGGCGGACGTCTCCCGGTGGACGCTCGCGTACCTCATCGGCCGCGAGTGGGAACCGTTCGCCGTCGCCGCCTTCGACGCCGCGCACCCGGGCCGGCACGGCTGGGGCGGGCGATACCTGCGAACGGAGGGCTCCACGGCCACGGAGCGCTGGCTCACGCGCGTCTGCGACGCGCTGGTCGCCTACGAGACGGCGACGTACCGGCACCAGCGGCCGGTCGCGTACACCAGCTGGCCGACGCTCGACCCGCTGACCCATGTCAGCGAAGCCCCGGTCGCCGACGAGCGGCGGATGCGGCGCCGCGCCGGCGAGCGGCGGCCGCCCCGCATCCGCGAGTACGACAACGACCGCGTCGCGCTCGACCCCTCGCGCCTCACCGCCACTCCCGCCTTCGCCGCGGGCGTGTTCGCCGCGTACCACGCCTATCCCTACTACCCGGACTTCATGGTCCTCGGCGCCGGCTACGGGGACTGGCTGGCGCGGATTCGGGCGCACCACGCCGGGATGCCGGTCCTCATCGCCGAGTACGGCGTGCCGGCGAGCATCGGCGTCGCGCACCTCGCGCCGAACGGCTGGCACCACGGCGGCCACACCGAGGCGCGGATGGCGGAGGTGGATACGACGCTGACGCGCCTCCTGGCGCACAGCGGCATGGCCGGCGGCGTGCTGTTCGCGTGGATGGACGAGTGGTTCAAGCGGAACTGGCTCGTGGTGGACCTGGAGATCCCGCTCGACCACAAGCCGCGCTGGCTGAGCCGCATGAATGCCGAGGAGCAGTACGGCGTCATCGCGATGGAGCCGGCGCCGCGCATCCCAGGGGGCCGCCTCGCCGACCGCCTCCCCGGCTGGCGCGCGCTTCCCGCGCTGTATCCGGACCGCCTGCGCGCCCTCGCCGACGAGGCGTACCTCCAGCTCCTCGTGGAGGCCGGCCCGGACGCCGACTCGGTGCTCGTCGGCCTCGACATCCGCGACCCGCGCACCGGGAGCTTCCGGTGGCCGGGGCGCGGCGGCGCGATGCTCCCGTTCGGCATCGAGTTCCTCGTCGCCGCCGCCGCCGACACGGCGCGTGTCCTCGCCGACCCGTCGGCCAACCCGTTCGTGGTGCGGCCCGGCGGCCGGGTCCGCCTCTCGGAGCGCGTGCCGCCGGTGGACCGTTCGGTCCCCGGCTTCTTCACCGGCCCGTACGACCTCGGCGCGTACCGCCTCCCGCTGGGTGGCCGGCGCCGCAACGACGGCCGCTTCGATCCGCTGCGCGTCGTTACGAACCGCCGCCGCGTCGGGCGGGACGGCACGCTGTGGAGCGCCGCCGGCTACGAGCGGGGCGTGCTGCCGCGGGGCCCGCTCCCCGACGGGCTCTGGGAGCGGGACAGCGCCTCGGGCGCCGTCGAGTTGCGCATCCCGTGGAACCTCGTCAACGTGAGCGATCCCAGCGCGCGTCTCGTGCTGGGGTCCCTGGGGCGCCCGCCGGAGTTCGCTCCCGAGGCGGTGGAGAGCATCGGTCTGGTGCTGGCGGTGCGCACGCGGAGCGGCGGCTGGCGCCGCTGGCCCGCGGCGGGCGCCGACGGGGCGCGTTTCAGTTGGCCGACGTGGGAGGAACCGCGGTGGCGCGCGCGCCGCCGGCCGGTGTACGAGGCGATGCGCGCGGTGTTCCGCACGGTGGACTACCGGAGGGGGAGCCCCTGATGGCCCGTCGCTGCGTCGTCCTCGCCGCGCTGACGCTCCTCGCGGGCGCCGCTCGCGCCCAGCAGCCGGCCGACGAGGCGTGGGCCCGCGGGGACCTCGCAGCGGCCCGCCGCCTTTACGCCGAGCGCCTCGCCGCGGACTCCAGCGACGACCGCGCCCTGCACCGCATGGCGCTGCTCCTCGCCTGGGACGGCCGCTACACCGCGGGGATCGCCCTGTTCGACCGGTTGCTTGCCCTGTCCCCCGACAACGCCGAGGCGCGGGTGGACCGCGCCCGCGTGCTGGCGTGGGCCGGCCGCTTCGACGCCTCGATCGCGGGCTACGAGGAGGCGCTGCGCCGCGCGCCCGGGGACCGCGGCGCCCTGCTCGGCCTGGCGCAGACGCTGGCCTGGGCCGACCGCCTCCCCTCGGCGCGCGCGGTGCACGCGCGACTCCTCGCCGCGAACCCCTCCGACCTCGAGGCGCGCCAGGCGGACGCACGCCTCACCGCGTGGGAGGGGCGGCTCGTGGCGGCTGAGCGGAGCTGGCGCGGAGCGCTGGTCCTCGATCCGGCGAACGCCGCCACGCTCGTCGGCCTCTCGCAGACGCTCCGCTGGCAGGGCCGTCTCGACGCGGCGCGCGAGGTCCTCGACGCCATCCCGCCCGCCCATCGCACGGTGCGCGACTACCGCGAGGAACGCCGCGAGGTGGAGGCCGCGCTTGGTCCGCGCGGCGCGCCCTCGGTCACCTACGAGACCGACTCCGACGACAATCGGATCACGACCTTCGCGCTGCGCGCGGGCACGGCCCTGCGGCCGCGGCTCCAGATGGGAGCCGACCTGTACGCCCGCACCGCGACGTACGAGCCGGTGATCGCCGGCGCACGCTCGGCGTGGGGAGTGCTGGGAACGGCCCGGGTCCTCGTCGAGCCGGGCTGGGTCGTCGTCGCGGGCGCCGGCGCCTCGTCCGCCGACGGCGCGGCGTCGGAGACGGAGCCGGCGCTGCTCGTCGCGGTGAGCACGCCCGGCCGCCACCGGCTCGGGGCGACGCTCACGGTGCAGCGCGGTGCCTTCGACGCGACGGCGCTCATCATCGAGCGCGGCGTGACGATGACGGAGCGCTCGCTGGGCCTGCGCTACGCGCCGGCGCCGCGCTGGGCGCTGGAGGGCGGCACCTCGTGGACGACATTCGAGGGCTCGGCGGAGAACCGCCGGCTCGCCGCGTACATGGCCGTGACGCACACCCTCGCGCCGCACTGGCAGGCGGCCACGACGCTGCGCGGCTTCGGCTTCTCCGAGGATCTCGCCGACGGCTACTTCGATCCCGGCCGCTTCCTGCACGGCGAGCTGATCGCGCGGTGGCGCCCGCTGCGCGGGCGCTGGGAGGCGAGCGCCGAGGCCGCGCCCGGGCTCCAGCAGGTGGGGAGCGCCGATCCGCTGGTCACCGCGCGGCTCGCCGCGCGCGCCGCCTGGCAGCCGGCGCCCGGACGGTTCATCGGCTTCACGGCGCTGTACACGAACGCCGGGCTCCAGAGCTTCGCCACCGGCGGCACGGGGTATCGCTACGTGGCGCTCGGCGTGGCGGGAGCGTGGGCGTTCTGAGCGCGCGCCGTTCGACATCCGCGGC
>CAYLJK010000274.1:0-3959 GCA_964383975.1 uncultured Gemmatimonadales bacterium
ACCTGGTCCTCGACGCGCGAGAAGATCTTGACGTCGATGACCACGCCCTCCATCCCCGGCGGCACCTTCAGCGAGGTGTCCTTCACGTCGCTGGCCTTCTCGCCGAAGATCGCCGTGAGGAGCTTCTCCTCCGGCGAGAGCTCGGTCTCGCCCTTCGGCGTGATCTTCCCGACCAGGATGTCGCCCGGCTTGACGTGCGCCCCGATCCGCACGATGCCCCGCTCGTCGAGGTCCACGAGGGACTCCTCGGCGACGTTCGGGATCTCGCGCGTGATCTCCTCCTGCCCGCGCTTCGTGTCGCGGACGTGGAGTTCCAGCTCCTGAATGTGGATGGACGAGTAGACGTCGTCCTTCACCAGCCGCTCGGAGATGACGATCGCGTCCTCGTAGTTGTGGCCGTACCACGGCATGAACGCCACGACCACGTTGGCCCCGAGCGCCAGCTCGCCCGCCTCCGTCCCCGCCCCGTCGGCGATGACCTGCCCCTTCGCCACGCGCTGCCCGACGCGCACCAGGGGCCGCTGGTTGATCGCGGTGTCCTGGTTGGTGCGCCAGAACTTCTTCATGCGGTAGCGGTCGTGCTGCGTCAGCCGCGCCAGCGGATGGTCGATCCGCTCCGCCAGCTCCGCGCCCGCGTCCACGATGATCTCATCGGCGGTGACCCGCTTGACGACGCCGGCGCGGCGGGCGCACACGACGGCGCCCGAGTCCACCGCCACCGTCGCCTCGAGCCCGGTGCCCACCAGCGGGGCCTGTGGGTTGAGGAGCGGCACCGCCTGGCGCTGCATGTTCGAGCCCATGAGCGCGCGGTTCGCGTCGTCATGCTCCAGGAACGGGATGAGCGCGGCGGCGATCGAGACGAGCTGCTCCGGCGCCACGTCCATGTACTCGACCCTCGCGGGCGGTAGCATCGGGTAGTCGTCCCGCTTCCGGCACAGGATGAACGGGTCGCGGAACCGGCCGTCCGGCGTGAGCGGCGTGTTGGCCTGGGCGACCGCGAACTCCTCCTCCTCCGTCGCCGAGAGCCAGCGGATCTCGTTGCTGACGCGGCCGTCCCGCACCACTCGGTACGGGGTCTCGACGAAGCCCAGTTCGTTGACGCGCGCGTAGCACGAGAGCGACGTGATCAGGCCGATGTTCGGCCCCTCCGGCGTCTCGATCGGGCACATCCGGCCGTACTGCGAGTAGTGCACGTCGCGGACCTCGAAGCCCGCCCGCTCGCGCGTCAGGCCGCCGGGCCCGAGCGCGCTGAGCCGGCGCTTGTGCGTCAGCTCCGCCAGCGGGTTGGTCTGGTCCATGAACTGCGACAGCTGCGACGACCCGAAGAACGCCTGGATGACCGCGCTCACCGTCCGCGCGTTCACCAGGTCGTCCAGCGTGATCTTGTCCGGGTCGTTGTTGATGCTCATCCGCTCCTTGATGAGCCGCGCCATGCGCGAGAGGCCCACCGAAAGCTGGTTCGCGATCAGCTCCCCGACCGAGCGCACCCGGCGGTTGCCGAGGTGATCGATGTCATCGGTATAGCCCCGCCCCTCGTGCAACTCGATGAGGTAGCGGATGATCGCGATGAAGTCCTCCTGGGTGAGGACAGTGTGGTCCGCCGGCGTCCCGAGCCCCAGCCGGTGGTTGATCTTGTAGCGGCCCACGCGGCCCAAGTCGTAGCGCTTCGGCGAGAAGAACAGCCGCTCGAGCGCGAGCCGCGCCGTCTCCAGGTTGGGGGCCTCGCCCGGCCGCAGCAGGGCGTAGATCTGCTGCAGCGCCTCGGCCTCGGTGGACGTCGGGTCCTTGGCCAGCGTGTTCTTGATGAGCGGCGACTCGCCGCGGCCGCCGGGGAGGAACACCTCGACAGTGCGCACGCCAGCCTTCCGCAGCCGGCGGCGCAGCGTGTCCGTCAGCTCCTTGCCCCGCTCGGCGAGCACCTCGCCGGTCTCCGCGTCGGCGACGTCGGCCGCCAGAACGTGGCGCACCTCGGCGCCGCGGACCGTCGCCGCCTCCTCCTCGTCGTCCGCGAGCACCAGCCGCTGGTAGCTGGCGAAGACCATGACGGTCTGGATCCCCGCGCGCCGCAGCGCCTGGAGGACGTCGAGCGTCAGCTCGTCGCCCTCGCGCGCCAGCGGCTCGCCCTTCCGGTCCTCGGGGTTCGGGACGTCGGCCGCCAGCACCGTGCCCAGGATCTCGCGCCGCTGTGCGCGCGCCTGGAGGTTCCCCGTGATGTCGAGCTCCTTCTTCGCGTAGAAGAGCTCGAGGATCTGGGTGTTGGTGCCGTAGCCGAACGCCCGCAGCAGCGCCGTCGCCGGGAACTTCTTCTTCTTGTCGATGTGCACGAACACGACGTCGTGGATGTCGATCGTGAACTCGACCCACGAGCCGCGGAACGGGATGATGCGCGCGGAGAAGAGCCGCTGCCCGTTGGGGTGGATGGTCTCCTCGAAGACCACGCCCGGCGAGCGGTGCAGCTGGGAGACGATGACCCGCTCGGCGCCGTTGATGACGAAGGTCCCCAGCGGCGTCAGCAGCGGCAGCTCGCCGAGGTAGACCTCCTTCTGGATGCTGTTCTCGAGGCGCTTTGCGCCGCCCTCCGGCCCCTCCCGGAAGATGTCGAGCCGCAACGTCGCCTTCAGCGGGGCGGAGTACGTCATGTCCCGCTCGATGCACTCCTCGACGGTGTACTTCGGGTCGCCGATGGCGTACGCCACGAACTCGAGCGCGTAGTTGCCGTTGACGTCGGTGATCGGGAACAGGTCGCGGAACACCCGCTCCAGCCCCACGTCCGGCCGCACGTGCCCCTCGCCCTCCGGCGTCAGCAGCGCCTGGAAGGCCCGGGTCTGGATGTCCAGCAGATGCGGCATCGGCATCCCTTCGCCCAGCTTGCCGAAGGAGATGACGGGCAGTTGATCAGCCATGGTTCACCCGATGGTTCGAGACACCACGAGAGGCCCCCCGTCCGGAGGGACCTCCCGAGGTCGACCGGCGATGGGTCAGCGTCGCGACCTGCTTACTTCAGCTCGACGACGGCGCCCTGTTCCTCGAGCTTGGCCTTCCAGGCCTGCGCCTCGGCCTTGGCGACGCCCTCCTTGACCGTCTTCGGCGCGCCGTCCACGAGGTCCTTCGCCTCCTTGAGCCCGAGGCCGGTCAGTTCGCGGACGACCTTGATGACCTGGATCTTCTTCGCGCCGCCCTCCTTAAGGACGACGGTGAACTCCGACTGCTCCTCCTCGGCCGGCGCGGCGGCCGCGGCGGCCGCCGGGGCCGCGGCGGGGGCCGCCGCCACGATCGTGACGTTGAACTTCGACTTGAACGCCTCGATGAGGTCGGCCAGCTCGACGACCGACATGTTGCCGATCGCCTCGAGGATGTCGTCCTTGGACAGCGTGGTGTTGGCAGCCATTGGTCCGTGTCTCCCTGCGGATATCAGGCAGCGCCCTCGCGCTGCGTCTTGAGCGCCTCGAGGGCGCCTGCGAACTGGGTCAGGAGCGCGCTCAGCGCCCCCACGAAGCCGGCGAGCGGGGCCTGCATCGCGGCGCCGAGCTCGGCGAGGAGCACCTCGCGCGGCGGCAGCGCCGCGAGCCGCCGCACCTGCTCGGCCGTGACGGCCCGGCCGTCCACCACGCCGCCCTTCACCTGCGGCTTCTGGAACTCCTTCGCGAACTCGGACAGCACCTTGGCGGCGGCGCCGGCGTCGGCCGACAGCGCCAGCGCCGTGTTGCCGCGCAGGTGCGCGTCCAGGCCGGCGACCGTGGCGCCCGCCAGCGCGCGGCGCGCCAGCGTGTTCTTCACGACGACGTACTCGACCCCAGCGGAGCGCAGCCGGCGGCGCAGGTCCGAGACCTGCGCGACGTTCAGACCCGCGAAGTCGGTCACGTACACGGAGCGCGCCGCCTTCAGCCGGGCGGCCAGCGCGTCGACGATCGTCTGCTTCTCGGTCCTGTTCATCGATAGAGCGCCGTGTCGATGCGGAA
>CAYLJK010000275.1:0-3956 GCA_964383975.1 uncultured Gemmatimonadales bacterium
CGGGCCACGGCATCGACAACATCGGCACGACCGGCAACTACCTCTACCGCCCGGTGTCAAACCTCTGGGACTCCTCCCACGCGCCGCTGCTCACGATGGACGGCGTGCTCAGCCGGAGCTGGATGCACCTGGACCTCCCCGGCACGCTGGGATGGCTGCTGCAGGCGCTCGAGGCGGAGCTGGGGTTCGCCGTGGACCTCGAGTTCGCGGTGAACGTCGAGGGCGACGGCAAGACCGCGAGGATCTTCCCGCTCCAGGCGCGCCCGCTCTCGGAAGGGGAGGAGCGGCAGCCGCGCCCGATCCCGGCGCTCGATCCGGAGGCGATCATCTTCGCCGCGGCGCGGAACCTGCCCACCGCCTTCCTGCCCGACATCGAGTACCTCGTCTACGTGGATGAGGACGTGTACCATGCCTGGCCCGGCAACGACCGGCAGAGCGTCGCCCGCCTGGTGGGCAAGGTCACGGACGCACTGCGTGGCCGGCGGTTCGCCCTGATCGGGCCGGGCCGCTGGGGGTCGTGGAACCCGCAGCTGGGCGTGCCGGTGAAGTACGCCGAGATCGGCGGAGCCGTGATGCTCGTCGAGGTGGCGCGCAGGCGCGCCACGTACGTCCCCGAGGTCTCCTACGGTTCGCACTTCTTCCAGGACCTGATCGAGGACCGGGTCGTCTACCTGCCGCTCCATCCGGACGAACCGAACGAGGTGTTCAACGAGGCGATCCTGCACGCTCCCTCGGAGCTGCCCCGGCTGCTTCCCGATCCGTTCTTCCGCAAGTACGACGCGCTGGTCCGCGTGGTGCACCTGCCGACCGTCGCCGGCGGGCGCCGGGCACACGCGATCCTGAACGGGGAGCTTGAGCGGGCGGTCGTGTTCCTCGCCGAGCAGGCGCCGGCGTAGGGCCGCCGAGCGCCACATCCCTTGCCAAACGCGTTTCCGCGCTTCACTCTACCCAGCATTCCGACATCGTCGCTCGGTCTTGGTCCCGACACGCCTCGCGGAGGCAAGGAGGGAGTCATGAAGCGTCGGCCCGTCACCGTCATTCCCGCCCTGCTCGCCCTGGCGGCGGCCTGCGCCGGGGAGCCGCCCGCCGAGCGGCCGGCGGGCGCCGCTGGCCCGGCGCCCGGGTCCGCGGAATGGAAGATCGCCAACGCGGAGAGCGCGGCGCCGCCAGCGGTCTCGCGCGCGGCAACCATCATGGACTGGCCGGCGACGCCGGACGGCCAGGCGACGCAGCTGCGCGCGGGGTCCAACGGCTGGGTGTGCTTCGCCGACAACACCCAGACGCCGCGCAACGACCCGATGTGCTTCGACCCGATGTTCCAGCGCTGGGCGGACGCCTGGATGCGCCACCAGACCCCGAACATCACCGGGCTCGGCCTCGCCAACATGCTCCAGGGCGGATCGGACGCGAGCAACACCGATCCGTTCAAGATGGCGCCGGACAGCGGGCACCCGTGGGTGGACTCGGGCCCCCACGTCATGATCGTCGTGCCGAACGTGGCCGGGCTCGCGGGTTTGCCGACCGACCCGGCCAGCGGCGGGCCGTGGATCATGTGGCAGAACACGCCGTACGCGCACGTGATGATGCCGGTGCACCCACAGTGAGTCGCGACGAGCGAAGTGCGACTGGTGGATGGCGAGTAGCGGGCGGGACCCGGGTGTGACACTATTCGCCATTCGCTGGTCGCCGCCGCGCCGTTCGCCGCGGCCGGGAGCCTCCATGCCTCGCTTCACCAAGCTGTCCGTCTCGCTGTTCCTTCTCGCGGTCCCGCTGCCGGCGCTCGCCCGGGGCACCCGGCTGGTGCGGCAGCCCACCGTCAGCGAGCGCCCCGGGGCCTCCACGTACGGCGCGGACCTTCTAGGTGGCCGATCGCGGCGGCGGCGCGGCGCCTGACGAGCACCCCGGCAGGCGCCCGCGATGAGCGGCGGGCGCGGAGGCACGGAGGCACAGGGGCACGGATGCCCGGCGCGATTCCCGATTCCCCCTTCCCGATTCCCGGACCTGCACTCATGCACCGTCTGACCGCCTGCACCCTGTTCCTCGCCGCGCTTGCGGCCCCGGCCGCCGCGCAGCAGCCGCTCGACACCGCCTACACGCGGCTGATCCGCGAGCTGACGAGCGAGCCGCGCTTCAACACCGAGCTCACGGACCGGCTCCCGGACGACCCGCGCGTCCCGTCACCGCTCGACGTCCTCGGCTACGTGCCCGGGACCATCGGCCGCCTCAGCTACGTGGCGGACATCCACCGCTACTTTCGCGCGCTCGCCGCGGCCTCGCCGCGGGTGCGGGTCTTCGACGCGGGGCGCTCGGACGAGGGACGGGAGATGCTGGCCGTCGCCATCGCGGACGAGGCCGCGCTCGCGGACCTCGACACGTATCGCGCCGTGACCCGTCGGCTCGCGGATCCGAGGGGGCTGAGCGAGGACACGGCGCGGGCGCTCATCGCCCGCGGCCGGCCGATCTACTACCTCAGCGGCTCCATCCACTCCCCGGAGACGGGCTCGCCCGAGATGCTGATGGAGCTGGCCTACCGGCTCGCGGTCGAGGAGCGTCCGATCTTCCGCGAGATCCGCGAGCGCGTCATCACCGTCATCCTGCCGGTGCAGGAGGTGGACGGCCGCGACCGGATGGTGGACGTGTACCGCTACGGCCGCGCCCACGGCGTGCGCCCGCCGCTCGTCTACTGGGGGAAGTACACGGCCCACGACAACAACCGCGACGCCATGGTCCTGTCCCAGCAGCTGACCCGCAACATGCTGGCGCAGTACTGGTTCTGGTTCCCGACCGTCCTGCACGACCTGCACGAGTCGGTGCCCTTCCTCTACACGATGACGGGCACCGGGCCCTACAACCGCGCCATCGACCCCGTCCAGGTGACGGAGTGGAACGCGCTCGCGCACTACGAGATCGGGGAGCTGACCAAGCGCGGGCTCCCCGGCGTGTGGACGCACGACTTCTACGACGGCTGGTCGCCGAACTACATCATGTTCATCGCCCAGATGCGCAACAGCGTCGGGCGGTTCTACGAGACGTACACCGGCTTCGGCGCCGAGTGCGACACGGCGCGCCTCCAGCCCCGGCAGACGTCGGTCGAGTGGTTCCGGCCCAACCCCCCGATCAGCGGCGTGCGCTGGTGCCTGCGCAACAACATCAACTACCAGCAGTCAGGGGTGATCCTCGCGCTCTCGTACGTGGCGCAACACGGCACGCGGTTCCTGGAGAACTTCTGGCTCAAGAGCCGCCGCGCGGTGGAGCGCGGGCGCACGGAGCCGCCGAACCTGTGGGTCGTCCCGGCGGAGCAGCCGCGGCGCACCGAGGCCGCGGACCTGGTGAACCTCCTGCGGCGGCAGGGGATCGAGGTGCACCGGGCGGACACGGCGTTCACCGCGGGCGGCGTCGCCGTCGCGGCCGGAGACTGGCTCGTCCGCCTGGACCAGCCCTACGGGCCGCTCGCCAACAACCTGCTCGGTATCCAGACGTACCGGACCACCGATCCCAACCCGTACGACGACACCGGGTGGACCTTCGGCGCGCTGCGCAACGTGGTCACGCGCAGCATCGCGGACACCGCGGCGCTGTCGCGGCCGATGACGCTGCTGACTGCGGACGTGCGTGTCCGCGGCGAGGTCGCCGATGCCGGCGGCCGCGGCGCGCTCCTCCTCCCCGCGACGACCGAGACGAACGCCGTCCTGCTCCGCTACCGGCTCCGCGACGTCCGCATCCTCGCGGCCGAGGATTCGTTCACCGTCGGGGAGCGGCACTTCAGCGCCGGCACCTGGATTGTCCCCCTGGCCCGCGACGTCGAGCGCAGGGCCCGGACCGCGGTCGAGTCGCTCGGCCTGCGCGCGCTCGCGGTCGCGCGCGTGCCCGACGTCGCGCGGCACGAGCTCGACCTGCCGCGCATCGGTCTCGTCCACTCGTGGGCCAACACCCAGAACGAGGGCTGGGTGCGCTAC
>CAYLJK010000276.1:0-3954 GCA_964383975.1 uncultured Gemmatimonadales bacterium
CTATCGAGGCGCAGGCTGCCGCGCAGTCGCTCTTGGCGACGCTGGCCTCCGATGCGCCGGTGTACATCGCCGACGGACACCACCGCTTCGAGACGGCGGTGCGCTTCCGGGACGAGGCGCCGAAGGCGTGGAAGCAGGGGGCGCAGCGGACCCTGGCGCATGTCGTCTCGTTCCGGGATCCGGGGCTGCGCATCCTCCCGACGCACCGCATCGTCGAAGGACGTGCGCTGGAGCGCGCTGCGGTCCTGCAAGCGGCGAACCCGGTCTTCGCGCGGGCGCTGCCGGAGCAGCGGCCGTCGCTGACGGTCGTCTTCGCCGACGGGACGGAGGCCCCGATGCTGCTGCGGCCGGAGGCCGACCTCTCGTCCGTGGCCGAGCTGCCGCAGCACCCGGCGGTACGCGGCCTGCCGGTCGCCCAGACGGACGCGGTGTTCCTGAACACCGTGCTGCGCGGGCTCATCGGGCGGGCGCCCTCGTTGCGCTACACACCGTCGGAGGCGGAGGCGCGCAAAGCGGTGGCGGAGGGGCGCGCCGCGCTGGCGGTCCTGGTTCCGCCGACGACGCTGGAGGAGGTGCGGGCGGTGAGCGACGCCGGAGAGTTCATGCCGCCCAAGTCCACCTACTTCGCGCCGAAGGTGCCGACGGGCGTGGCGATGCGGCTGTTCGAGGGAGAGGTCTAGGGTCGCAGCTGCTTGCGGTCCTTCGCCAGCTCGGGCGGCGCAGGCAGATGCCGGCCCGTCACCTCGCGAAGCGCATCGGCCAGGTCGGCCTCGGTGAGGGCGTCGGTCCCGGCCACGACGCGCTGCCACGTCCGAGCCGCAGCGGCGCCGCCCTCGCGCTCGACCGCGGCCCGGAGTTCGGCCTCGGTCACGTTACGGTTCCGCCGGCCCGCCGCCAGTGCCAGCAGCGCACGCGATGCGTCGTCCAGCGTGCGCCGCCCGCCGCTCCCGCGCCGGACGGCGGCGTCGAGCAGCAGCCCCGCCAGCATTCCCTTGCGATAGACCAGCAGCTCGGTGTTGTCGCCGCCGATCCCCTCGCGCGTCTCCTGCGCCATGGTGAGCCGGAAGCGGTGCGCGATGCGCCGGTAGTGCTGCAGCGACTCATAGCAGAGCTGCGCGAGCAGCTCCGGCTCCGTCCGCCACTCGGCCAGCAGTCGCGCCGCCACGTAGTCCGTGACGCCCTCGGTCCACCACCGCTCGGCCTCCATCGCCCCGCCGAACCACAGGTGCAGCGTCTCGTGGAAGACGTCGTGCGCCCGGGCGGCCTCCAGCACCTCCGAGGGCTCCCAGATGAGGCCGATGCTGGAACGGCCCTGCAGGCTCCCGCTCGTGCGCCCCTTCCGGCCTTCGTCCGCGATATACGTCACGCGCGGCACGTCCACGCGGCCCAGCGCCGCGACCGCCCGCGCCAGGCTCGCCTCGACGACCGCCGCGAGCAGCGAGTCCGCGAAGTAGCGGTCGCTGCGGACCGCCAGGTGCCACGAGACGCCGCCTGCGGTACCCGTGCGCGCGCGGAAGTCCGGCGCGGCGGCAAGCGTGGCGCCCAGCAGCTCCTCACCGTCGGCGGGCTGGTAGAGGCCGTCGCCGCCCGGCCACCCCGCCACGACCTGCCATCCCGCCGGCGGCAGGACCTCGACGACGAGCGCCGGGTACGGCGCGCCGGTCTTGCGGAACGTGGTGGGGTCCGGGGCGACGAACAGGGAGCGCGTCACGGCATAGAGCCGGGTCGTGTCGAGACCGCTCCCCGTGGAGCCTTCAGGTGCGCGGTGGAGCAGGTCGAGCCGGTAGCGGAACCGCACCGCGCCGCTCTCCGGCACCTGGACGACATAGCCGCCGGCACTGCGGCGCACCTGGAGCGCGCGGCCCCGGTCGTCGGTCGCCGCGAAGCCGGCCACGCGGGTGCGGGCCGGGCCGGTCGCAGGCGGCGCGGCGAGCACGAGCGTGCCCGCCGCGCCGCTGAGCCGCGCCTCGACCGCGAGGTGTGGGTCGCGCGTGCGGATGGCGACGCTGTAGACCAGCGTGTCGGGAGCGGGCTGCGCGGGGCCGCGCGCCGGCAGTGTGCTGAGCAGGGCGACGAGCGCGGCCGCGGCCCTTGCCTCGGCCGCCCGCCGCGTACTACTTGATGCCCACGCGCCCGTTCTTGTCGTCGGACCCATCGGGAGAATATCACATGCGTCGCACCCTCATGACCACTCTGTTGCTCGCCGCCGCGGCGTGCGGCGCCCCCGGCCCGCAGGACTCGGCCGACCTCGTCATCCTGGGACGCGTCTGGACCGGCGACAGCGCCCGACCCTGGGCCGAAGGGCTCGCGGTGCGCGGCGACCGCATCGTCGCGGTCGGCTCCCGGCGCGAGATGCGCCGCCTGACCGGCGACTCCACGCGCACGCTCGACAACGGCGCGAACCTCGTCACCCCCGGGCTGTCCGACGCGCACACGCACTTCGTGGACGGCGGCTTCCAGCTCATCTCCGTGGACCTGCGCGACGCCGACACCCCGGAGGAGTTCGTTCGCCGCATCGCGGCCTTCGCGCGGACGCTCCCGCCCGGCCAGTGGGTGACCGGCGGCGACTGGGACCACGAGCGGTGGCCGGGTTCGCCGCTGCCGACCCGCGCCTGGCTCGACTCCGTGACGCCCACGACGCCGGTGTTCGTGAGCCGGCTCGACGGGCACATGGGGGTGGCGAATTCCGCCGCGCTGCGGCTCGCGCGCGTGACCCGCGCGACCGCCGAAGCGCCGGGCGGCCTGATTGTGCGCGACGCGCGCGGCGAGCCGACCGGCGTCCTCAAGGACAACGCGATGGACCTCGTGTACCGCGTCATGCCGCCCCCGACCGAGGCCCAACGCGACAGCGCCCTCCAACGCGCGATGCGCTATGCCGTCTCGCTCGGCGTCACGCAGGTGCACTCGATGGGCGGCTGGGGGGACTTCGCGACCTTCCGCCGCGCCCGCGTGCGGAACGCGATGCTCATCCGGATCCGCGCCTATGTGCCGATCGAGACGTGGCGCACCCTCGCGGACACCGTGGCCGCCGTGGGCCGCGGCGACGAGTGGCTGAGCTGGGGCGGGCTCAAGGGCTACATGGACGGCTCGCTCGGCTCGACGACGGCGGCGTTCTTCGAGCCGTACCGCGACGCGCCCGGGACGCGCGGGCTGCTGGTCACCGATTCCGCGCGGCGGCGCGCCGAGGTGCTCGGCGCCGACAGCGCCGGCCTCCAGTTGGCCGTCCACGCGATCGGGGACCGCGCGAACGCGATGATCCTCGGCTTCTTCGAGGAGGCGGCCCGGATGAACGGGCCGCGGGACCGCCGCGCGCGCGTCGAGCACGCCCAGCACCTGCGGCAGCAGGACATCGCGGCCTTCGGCGCGCTCGGCGTCATCCCGTCCATGCAGCCCTTCCACGTCATCGACGACGGACGCTGGGCGGGCAGCCGGCTCGACACGGCGCGCCTGCGCGGCACGTACCCGTTCCGCACGCTTCTCGACACGCACGCGGCACTCGCCTTCGGGAGCGACTGGACGGTGGCCACCCTCGATCCGATACAGGGCATCTACGCCGCCGTGACCCGGCGCACCCTCGACGACCGCAACCCCGGCGGCTGGTTCCCGGAGCAGCGGATCACGGTGGGGGAGGCGCTGCGCGCGTACACCGCGGGGACGGCGTACGCCGGCTTCCTCGACGACGAAGTCGGTGTCCTGCGCCCCGGGATGCTGGCGGACGTCACGCTGCTCGACCGCG
This sequence comes from uncultured Gemmatimonadales bacterium, assembly GCA_964383975.1. Classification (GTDB taxonomy): domain Bacteria; phylum Gemmatimonadota; class Gemmatimonadetes; order Gemmatimonadales; family JACORV01; genus DASXPG01. The sequence goes on from CAYLJK010000276.1 coordinate 3,737, forward strand.
ACCTCTTCACTGTCCCGGCCGAGAGCCTCGGGACGGCGCGCGCACAAGCGACGGTTGTGGGCGGGCGGGTCGTGTTCGAGCGGCGTTGAAGAGGGAACCGGGCCCGCGGTATCTTCCGCCCACTCCTATGGCCACTCGTACCCGGTCCGAGACGGCAGCGCGCCGCCTGACGAAGCGCGACCTGTTGGACGTCTACCGCCTGATGCTCCTGTCGCGGC
>CAYLJK010000277.1:0-742 GCA_964383975.1 uncultured Gemmatimonadales bacterium
CGGTCCCCGTCGCAGCTGGTGCACAGCGGTGAGAGGCTGATCTCGCGGATACCCGCGGCCTCGGCATGGCGCGCCAGGGCGAGGCGCAGGTCGAGCCGCCCCCGCTTGCGGGCGGGGCGCCCGTCCACGGCGCGAATCACCTCCGGCCCGACCTGGTAGCACTCGGCGCAGATCGCGACGCCGCAGTGCATCACGACATCGGCCGGCCAGGCGCGGGCGCGGCGCTTCAGCACCGCGAGGCCCGCCTCGAGCACCCCTGCGGCCACGCCGCGCCATCCCGCGTGGAGCAGCGCGAACGCGGCGCCGTCGCGCACGGAGAGGTACACCGGGACGCAGTCGGCGACGCTGACCGCGAGCAGCACGCCCTCCTGCGCCGTGGCGTGGCCATCCACATCGTCCACGACGTGCCAGCCGGGGCCGACGTCGCTGTGCCAGGCGACGCTCGTGCCGTGGCACTGTGCTGCCATCTGGAGGGCCGTGAAGCCGGGGCGCATCGCGTCGCGGAAGGCGCGGCAGCGGTCGGTGACGGTCTCGGCTGCCTCGTCGGGGGCGCGCCAGGCGAGCGAGAAGCCGTTGGCGCCGCGTTCGGTGATGCCCGCGACGAGACCGAAACGGTCCCGCCACTCGTCCAGCTCGGCGCGCGGCACCGGCGAGCTCGGGACCGGAGTCTCGATCAGCTCCAGCCGGCGCACCAGCTCGAGGGCGCGCCTAGTCACGGCGGGTGATGCGCGCACCGAGGGCC
>CAYLJK010000277.1:752-3918 GCA_964383975.1 uncultured Gemmatimonadales bacterium
CTGGAGCCGGTCGTGGACACGCTCGTAGCCGCGCTCGATCTGGCCGATGTTGTTGATGGTGCTCTCCCCCTCGGCGGCGAGGGCAGCGAGGAGCATCGCCATACCGGCACGGATGTCGGGGCTCTCGACCACGCCGCCGCGGAGCTTCGACGGTCCGGCGACGACGGCGCGGTGCGGGTCGCAGAGGACGATGCGCGCCCCCATCCCGATGAGCTTGTCCACGAAGAAGAGCCGCGACTCGAAGAGCTTCTCGTGGATGAGCACCATCCCCTCGCACTGCGTGGCGGTGACGAGCGCGATGCTCATGCAGTCGGCCGGGAAGCCCGGCCAGACCGCGTCCTCCAGCTTGGGGACGTGGCCGCCGATGTCGGGGCGGACGCGGCGTTCCTGGCCGGCCGGGACCACCAGGTCATCGCCGTCGGCCCGGGTCTCGACGCCGAGCCGCTCGAAGCCGAGGAGCGTGGCGCGCAGGTCCTCGTGGCGTACGCCGGCGATCCGCAGCTCGGAGTCGGTCACCGCGGCGAGCCCCACGAACGAGCCCACCTCGATGTGGTCCGGGCCGAGCGTGAACTCGGCGCCGTGCAGCGGCCGTCCGCCCTCGACGGTGAGCGTGTTGGTGCCGATCCCCTCGATGGCCGCGCCCATGGCGACGAGAAGCCTCCCGAGGTCCTGCACGTGCGGTTCGGAGGCGGCGTTGCGCAGCGTGGTACGCCCCTGGGCGGCCACGGCCGCCATCAGCGCGTTCTCGGTGCCGGTGACGCTCGCCTCGTCGAGGAAGATGTCGGCGCCCGCGAGGCGCTTCGCCTCGAAGTCGTAGGTCGCGCCGACCTCGATGGTGGCGCCGAGGTGCTGGAGCGCCACGAGGTGCGTGTCCACCCGGCGGCGGCCGATGACGTCGCCGCCGGGGGGTGGGAGGCGCACGCGGCCGAACCGGGCGAGCATCGGCCCGGCGAGGAGGATGGAGGCGCGGATGCGCGCGCAGAGCGCCGCTTCCGGGTCACCGGGGCGCGCCGCGCGGGCGTCGGCGACGACGGTGTGCTCGTCGGTCCACGCGATCGCGACGCCCTGGGCCTCGAGCAGGGCGAGCATCGTCTCGACGTCGCGGATGCGGGGAACGTTCCGGAGGGTGACGGGCCCGTCGGCGAGCAGCGTGGCGGCGAGGATGGGGAGCGCCGCGTTCTTGTTGCCGGCGGGCCGGACGGTGCCGTCCAGCCGGTGGCCGCCCTCGACCACGAACGCGGGGGACATGGGCCGGAAGTTGCGTGGTGGCGCGGTCTGGAGCAAGCGGATTACCTTCTCCGGCCATGACGCCCGCCTGGGTCGGCCCGACGATCGCGCTCGCGCTGGTCGTCATCGCGGCGAGCTTCCTCGTGATGGGGGGCGTGGCGCTCGCGCTCGGGCTGGCGGTGCGGCGGCACAGCCGGGCGGCGCGCGCGCAGCTGGCGGCGTTCGCCGGCGAGGCGCGGCAGGTGACCGGCCGGCTGCGGCACGAGCTGGAGGGCTACGCGGACCTGTCGGCGCAGACCCGCGGGAAGCTCCAGGCCGCGGTGGCCAGCGTCGAGCAGCGACTGCGCGACATTGACGCGCTCGTCGAGGTGCTGCACGAGGAGGCGGAGGCGACAGCGCTCGACGTGGCGGCGCTGGTGCGCACGGTGCGCCGCTCGGGCGCCATCCTCGGCGCGGCGCGGCGCTCGCTGCGGCGCCGCCGGGAGCCGGCCGACTGAGCGCACGGCTTCGTCGGGCGGCGCTGCTGGTCGTCGCCGCCGTCGTGCTCGTCGCGCTGCTCCCGGCCGACGGCTGGGCGTGGTCCCCTGGCACGCACGTCTTCCTCGGCCAGGCGGTCCTCCAGCACCTCGCGTACCTCCCCGGCACCGTGGCCGAGTTGCTCGCCGCGTACCCGGTGGACTTCCTGTACGGCTCCATTGCGGCGGACACGTCGTTCGCGAAGAAGTACGCGCCGGTGGGGCGGCACAGCCACGCCTGGCACGTCGGGCAGGAGATCCACGACCTGGCGGGGAGCCCGCGGCTGCGGGCGTTCGGGCTCGGGTACCTGGCGCACCTCGCCGCCGACGTGGTCGCGCACAACTTCTTCGTCCCGCGCCAGCTCGCGCTCACGTCGTCCACCCGGGCGCTGGGCCACTCCTACTGGGAGGCGCGCTTCGACCTCCACATCGGCGAGGCGTTCGCGCGGCGCGCCGTCGAGATCATCGGCTGCGACCACACCGAGAACGACGCGCACCTCGACCGCATCATCTCGCCGACGATCTTCTCCGTGGGGACCAACCGCCGGCTTTTCCGCGGGATGGTGCAGCTAGGGGACCTGGCGGGGTGGAACCGGGTGGTGACGGTGGCGGCGGAGGCGAGCCGGTGGAATCTGGCGGGACCGGTCGTGGAGCGCCACATGGCGGCGGCGTTCGACCACGTGATGGACCTGTTCGTCTCCGGGGCGTACGCGGTCGCGCGGCGGTCGGACCCGTCGGGGGCGGACGCGCTGGCGGCGGCGAAGCGGATGCGCCGGCACGCGCTGGAGCGGGGCGGCAGGCGCGACCACGCGCTGGTGGAGGCGGTGGCGGAGGAGGCGTTCGGCCTGCCGGCGTCGTCGCTCGGCTGGTGGAAGCGGTGCGACGTGGCGGCGCCGTGGCGCCGGCTGCGCTTCACGCTGCGGCGCGCGGCGCGCTGACCGGCGCCTACCCTCCCCGCAGCGCCTCGACCAGCGCCGCGCTCACCGCCTTCGGATCGGCCTGCCCCTTCGACCGCTGCATCACCTGCCCCGTGAAGAAGCCGAGCAGCTTGGTGGCACCGCCCCGGTAGCGCGCCACCTCCGCCGGGTGCGCCTCCAGCACCTCGCGCACCCAGCCCGCGATCTGCGCGCTGTCCTGCACCTGCACCACCCCCAGCTCCGCCGCGAGGGCGGCGGCCCCGTCCGTGCGCTCCAGCATCGCCGCCAGCAGCCGCTTCGCGGCCTGGCGGCTCACCGTCCCCGCGCGCACCAGCGCCACCACCTCGGCGACGCGCTCCGGCGCCAGCGCCGCCGGGACGCGCTCGCCGTCCGCGCTGTGCGCCAGGACGTCGTTCGCCTCCCAGTTCCACGCCTCCTTCCCCGCCCCGGGACCCAGCAGCGCCGCGAGCCGCTCGTAGTGGTCGGCCACCGCCGCCGTCACCGTCA
>CAYLJK010000278.1:0-3904 GCA_964383975.1 uncultured Gemmatimonadales bacterium
CAGGTTGTACTCGTCCGGACCGCGCTCGTCGCAGTGGCCCTCGATCACCAGCTCGAGCCGCGGGTTCGCACGCAGAATGCCGAGCTTCTGCTCGAGGGTGCGCGCCGCCGCCGCATCGAGGTCCGAGCGGTCGAGCGCGAAGTACACGGGGAGCGCGAGGACGCTGTCCTGGGCGCGGGCGAGTCCCGACGCCAGCTCGGCGGCCGCCGCGACCGAGTCGCGCAGGACCTGGGCCCGGACCGAGTCGGCGCGGTGCTGCTGCGCGACGCGGGCCAGCGAGTCCGCTCGGGCCCGCTCCAGCGAGTCGCGGCGCGCCGCCGCGGCGAGGGAGTCGCGCCGCGCGGCGGCAGCGAGCGAGTCGGCCCGCGCGCGGATCGCGGCGCTGTCCACCGCCGGCGTCGTCGCCGCCGGGGCGGGCGGGTTGCCGCAGGCGGTCGCGAGCGCGAGCGCGCCGACGCCGAGGAGCAGGGGGATGCGGTTCACCATCGTCAACGGCCCTCCATGCCGTACGGGCGGGGCGACCACGCCGGCAGGCGCGCGCCGCCACCACGGGTGAGCGGTCGGACCCGACCCGTCTCCAGATCGAGCACCCACAGGTCCCTCGCGCCGCCGCGCGTCGAGACGAACGCCAGATGGCGGCCGTCCGGCGCAAATGTCGGATCCTCGTTGCGACCCGAACCCGTGAGCTGCCGCACGGACCCGCTGCGCACGTCCAGAACGAAGAGCTGGGGATCCCCCTGCACCTCGCGATGGAACGCGATCAGCGCGCCGTCGGGCGACCACGACGGCGCCGAAGTCGTGCCGGTCGCGCCGTAGTCGAAGCGCGCCAGCACCTCCTGTCCCGTGCCGTCGCTCGCCATGCCGTACAGCTGCGGCGTGCGCGCGCGGGTCGAGATGAACGCGAGGCGCGACCCGTCGGGGCTCCACACGGGCGAGAGGTTGTCCCCCCGGCCGGCCGTGAGCCGCTCCAGGCAGCAGCGCCGCGCGACGTCATAAAGGTAAATGTCGGTCCCGGCTTCGGTACCGCGCGCGAAGGCGAGCCGGCGGCCGTCCGGCGACCACGACGGCGTGATGTTGAGGCCGTCCTCGGTGGTGGGCACGACCTCGCGCGCGCCGGTCGCCAGGTCCTGGATGACGAGCGGCTGGCCCGCCGGCACGAACGCGGTGTAGGCGAACCGCCGGCCGTCCGGCGACCACGCCGGCGAGAGCGCGGGCGCGCCGGCAGTGCGCAGCGGCTGCGCCCCGTGCCCGTCGGCATCCACCTTCCAGATGCGCCCGCCCCGCACGAAGAGCAGTGCCGATGCCGCGATCCCGGGCTGGCCGCTCGCCGCGTGCACGATGGCGTCCGCCGCGCGGTGCAGCGCCGCGCGGGTCTCCGCTCCCGCGAGCGGCACGCGCGTGCGCAGCCGCACCGCGCCGGTGCGCAACTCCACCAGCCGCACCTCGGCCGCCTCGCCGGCGAGCGCCGTCAGCACCGCCCAGTCCACGCCGAGCGCCGCCAGGGTCCGCTCGTCCGTCGCCCCGGCGCGCGCCACCATCTCGAAGCGGTCCGAGTGGTCGAGGTCCCGCGCGAGAACGGCGCGCACCGAATCGAGCGCGGCGTCGCGCGAGCCGGCCACGGCCAGCGCGGGCCGGGTGCCGGGGGTGTAGGTGATCCCGATCCGCACGCCCGGGTCGGCGCGCGTCGTATCCTGCCCGGCCGCCGTGCCGGCCGCGGCCCCCAGGAGCAGGGCCGCGGCGCCGCAGCGCCGCCAGATCATCGGACCGCGCGCGGGCTGAAGAAGAACGACACCGGCAGCACGTCGGCCCCGTAGCCCTCGGGGAGCGGGCCGAAGGCACCCGCGCGGGCCGCGGCCTCGACCGACCCCTGCGCCTCCAGGTCGAAGGCGAACGAGCCGGAGCGTCTGACGAACCGCAGGTTCCGGATCGAACCGTCGCGCTGCACGATGAAGAGCACCTCCGCCTCGAGTTCCGCGTTGCCGGACGGGGGCCGCCATCGGCGGTACACCTGAGCGACCAGATTGCGTAGATACCCCGGAAACGGGAATTCGACTCCCTCCGTGCGGATGGTCGCGGGGTCAACGCCGATCCCTTCCGGCGCACCCGTCGCGCCGCCCGCGGCGGGCGGCCCGGGGGCCGCCGCCGCAGGTGCGGAGACCGGCGCCGTGGGCGTCGCCAGCGCGGACGTGCGAGGAACGGCCGACGCCGTGCGAAGTGCCGGTGCCGCCGTGCGCGCGGGCGGGGCCGGCGAGCGCCGCGTGTCCGGGGCCGGACGCGCCGCCGGCTCGCGCGCGGGCGCCGCGGCGGGGGTCGTGGCCGCCTCGGGCGCCGTGGCTCGCGGGGCCGCGACCAGCTCGACCCGGTAGGCGGGCGGCAGGGGCCGGCGTGCGCTCCCCCGGTGCGAGGCCAGGACCGCGAAGCCGAGGACCGCGGCGTGCAGCAGCGTCGTGCCGGCCAGCGCCACCCCCCGCAGCGGCTCGGCGGCCGTCCGCTGCGTCAGCGCCCTCACGGCCCGGCGTCCTCCGGTTCGGCGACCAGGCCCACGTCCCGCACACCGGCCGCCCGCATCACCGCCAGCACCCGCACGACGTCGCCGTAGGGGACACCGCGGTCGGCCTGCAGGTAGACCCCGGACGGCCGCCGCCGCGCGACCATCGCGCGGAAGCTGGTGCGGAAGTCGGCGTACGTGAAGACCGCCTGGTCCACGTGGATGCGGCCGCGCCGGTCCACCGTGACGACCAGTCCCTCGCGGGTCTCGAGGGGGCGCGCCTCCGCTCTCGGGAGCCGGACCTCCACGCCGCCCTGCATCATCGGCGCGGTGATCATGAAGATGATCAGCAGCACGAAGGCGACGTCCACCAGCGAGGTGACGTTCACGTCGGCGTTCAGCGGCGCCCGGCTGCGGCGGCGCGGGCGGAACATCGCTACAGCCGCCCCTCGCGGGCCAGCGTCACGATCAGCTCGCGACCGAAGCCCTCGAGCTCGGCGGCGACGAAGTTCTGCCGCGCCGTGAAGACGTTGTAGGCGATGACGGACGGCACGGCGACCGCGAGCCCGGCCACCGTCGTGATGAGCGCCTCCGCCACGCCGGGAGCGACGGCGGCGATGTTGCCCGCGCCGCTCGTGGCGATCCCGATGAACGCGTCCATCACCCCGAGCACCGTCCCGAGCAGGCCGAGGAGCGGGCTCACCGAGCCGAGCGTCGCGAGCCACGGGATGTAGCGGCCCAGCTGGTCGTGCTCGGCGTCCACCTGCGTGTCCACCACCATGCGCAGCGCCTCCAGCTGCGACGGCGTGAGGCGGGCCGCCTGCGCGGGCTCCGCCGCGACGCCGCCGGGCACGAGTTCCTCGTAGAAGCTGAGGCCCTCCTTGAAGAGCCGCGTGTACGGCGAGGCGGGCAGTACCTCCACCGCCGTGCGCGCCTCGTCAAGGCGCAGGGCGTGGGCCACCGCCCGGAAGAAGGCCTGGCCCTGGCCGCGGATGCGGCGGAACTGCCAGCCCTTCGCGAAGATCAGGGACCACGAGAGGAGCGAGAACGCCGCCAGCACGGCCAGGATGACCTGGGTCTCGGCGCTGGAGGCGGAGACCAGCTCCCACGACGTCGTGGGGACCGCGCCGCCAACCTGCGTCATGGCGCGTCCGCCAGGATCCAGTCGTAGGTCCGCCGCAGCCCTTCACCGAGACCCGTCGCTGGCCGCCACCCGAGGACGGCCGCGGCCCGCTCGATGCGCAGGGCGCTCGCCTGGAGCTCGCCGGGGCGCGGCGACGCGTGCGTGACCGGCACCGTCACGCCGGTCGCCACCATCATCGCCCCCGCGAGCGCCGTCACCGAGGTCTCGGTCCCCGTCCCGAAGTTCACCCCCCAGGCGTCGAAGGTGCCGTCCGCCCGCGGCAGCGGCGCGAC
>CAYLJK010000279.1:0-3900 GCA_964383975.1 uncultured Gemmatimonadales bacterium
AGCGCGCCCAGCGTCGTCAGTCGAAGCATCGCCCGCCCATGCGGTTACGGGACTTATCCGGGCCGTAAGCGCGAGATGGAAAGCCAGCTAAGGGGTGTCCGATTAACTCCCAACAGATACCGCGCCAACCGACGCATGACAAGACACGGGGCCCCGGGAGGACCGGCGTGCATCTGAGACCATCGTCGGCCGGCGCTCTGCTGGCCAAGCTGGCCGGCAGCGGGTCGCCGCCACCGGACCCCTTCGACGGCCCGTGGAGCGGCAGCTGGTCGGCCACACGATGGCAGTACGCCGGCCGGGATCGGCCGGAGCGCGTGGTGGACGTGGTCTGTGACCTCGGCGGAACGGTGACCCTCAGCCTGACGGCGGGCACCTACATCCTCAGCTGGAGCGTCCCCGGCAACGGGGACCACGGGGTCGGTGGGGTGCTGCGGGTCGAGGGGGACAGGCTGATACTCGTCCAGCCGGGAGGTGCGCTCGCGCAGGAAGTCGTCTTCCACCTCGCGGATCGCACGCTCTCCCTCAGCGGGGTATCGGACTGGGACTTCGGGGACGGCGAGGAACCGGCGGACTTCGTCGCCGTGCTCGTTCGATTGTGACACGCGCTCCGGCGACGCTGCCGGCCGATCGCGCGACGGTGCAGGGTGGCTTCACGGATCACCAACCACATCAGGGGGTGGGTCATGTCGTCGAGGCGGTTGCAGATTGCAGCGCTCGCCGCGCTGTTCGCGGTGGCGGCGTGCTCTAGTGACAAGAACCCGACAGGACCGGGAGGGTCGGACGGGAACTACTACGGGGTCTTCGGCGCGTCCGACGGGATCTCGAGCATGGGCGGGACGCTCCTCATCGTGATCGCCGGCTCCACGGCGAGCGGGACGCTGACCCCGTCCAGCGCGTCCGGGATCGGCCTCACGGGAACGTACGCGTCAAGCGGAGGGGCGGTGTCGCTCTCGGGCGGCGGACACAGCCTCAACGGGGTGCTGAACAGCGGCAGGATCGGCGGGTCCTACAGCGGCCCGGGCGGCAACGGTTCGTTCGGGACGACGCGGGGCGACTCGCCGAGCGCGGTGACGCTGTTCTGCGGCAGCTACACCGGCGACAGCGACGGCGTCTGGAATCTCGCGCGCTCGGCCAACGCGCTCACCGGGGCCTACGCCGACGACGGCGGCGGGTCCGGCGTCCTGACCGGCACGGTGAACGGCAGCACGATCTCCATCACGTTCAGCGGGGGGTCGGCCGCGGGGAGCCTGTCGGGAAGCAACATGACCGGGACCTGGACCGCCGGTGCCGACGGCGGGACCTGGATGGGCCAGACGCCCTGCTGAGTGGAGGTGGGGAGTAGCGAGGGTGAGGGGAGTGAGGGCGGGCGGCTCGCGCCCCCTTACTCCCCTCTGTTCTACTCGTAGCGCAACGCCTCGATCGGGTCCAGCCGCGCCGCGCGGTTCGCCGGCACCAGGCCGAACACCACGCCGACCAGGATGCTCGCCCCCACCGCCACCGCGATCGACCACAGCGGCACGGCGGCGGGGATCGGCGTCATCCGGTCCACGAGCATCGCCGCGCCCCAGCCCAGGCCCATTCCCGCCCCCCCGCCCAGCAGCGTCAGGGTCGCGGCCTCCACCAGGAACTGCCACAGAATGTCCACCTGGCGGGCGCCCAGCGCCTTGCGCAAACCGATCTCGCGCGTCCGCTCCGTCACGGAGACCATCATGATCGCCGTGACGCCGATGCCGCCGACGAGCAGCGAGACGCCGGCCAGGACGAGCATCACCAGGAAGAAGCTGCTCGTCAGGGTGTTCCACGTGTCGAGCACCTGGTCCTGGGTGACCAGGTCGAAGGTGTTCGCCTGGCCCGTCTTGAGGCCACGCAGGCGCCGCAGCTCGCGCATGACCCGGTCCTGCGCCTCGAGCACGGTCACACCCTCCTGCGGCTTGACGACGATCGAGCCCTGCCGCTTGTCGAACAGGAAGTTCTTTTCGAGGCTGCGGTATGGGATGGCGACCGCCTCGTCCTGCCCGTCCGAGGCGAAGAGGTTGTCCGGCTTGCGGTACACGCCGACCACGACGAACGCCTGCGTGCCGACGCGGACGACCTTCCCGATCGGATCCTCCACGCCGAAGAGGCGGTCCGCGACCTTTTCGTACAGCGCGACGACGTTCGCGCCGAGGCGGTCCTCCTCGGGCGTGAAGTTCCGCCCGGCGATGATCGTCCCGCCGTCGATCTCCACGCCGTGCCGGCCCGAGCCGTACACGGTGATGGCCTGGGTCAGCTCGCCCTTGTACCCGAGCCGCTGGTTGCTGAACCCGTACATCTGCGCGTAGCGGATCCCGGGCAGGCGGCCGATGGCGTCCGCCTCCTCGCGCGTCAGCTCCGGCCGCGTCCGGATCTCCACCGGCGGTCGGCCGACCTGGAGCCCGCCGTTCCACCACCAGACCACGTAGAACGTCGTCGGGCCCGCCGCCTCGATCTGCGCGGTGATGTCGTCGTTGATGCCGCGGATGAGCGAGGCCATCGTCATCACCGTGGTGACGCCGATCAGGACGCCCAGGATCGTGAGCGCCGAGCGGAGCTTGTTGCTCCGCATCGCGTGGAGGGCGATGGCCACGCCCTCCACCGCGAGCCCGATGCGGTCGAAGGCGCTCACGTCTCCGCCCGCAGCGCGACGACGGGGTCCAGCTGCGCGGCGCGGCCGGCCGGGACCACGCCGAAGATCAGGCCCACCACGCCCCCGAGCGTCAGGGCGCCCGCGATCGAGGCCGGGCTGACCCGGGCCGGCAGCGGCGTCGCCGCGGCAATGAGCGCGGCGAACGCGGCGCCCAACGCGACGCCCACGGCACCGCCGAGGACGGCCATCGTGACCGACTCGATCAGGAACTGGCGGCGGATGTCGCGCCGGCGCGCGCCCAGGGACTTCCGAATGCCGATCTCATGCGTCCGCTCGTTCACCGTCATCAGCATGATGTTCATGATGACGATGCCGCCCACCAGCACGCCGATGACCACCACGCTCGGGATGATGGCGAACAGCAGGCCGGTCAGCCGCCTCCAGAACCCGAGCAGCGCGTCGGACGTCTCGATGGAGAACGTGTTCTCCTGCATCGGCCGCAGCCGCCGCAGCCGCCGCATCACCTCCTCGGCGCGCGCCATCGCGCCGGGCAGCTCCTCGACGGTCGCCATCTTGACGAAGACCACCGTGGTCCTGCGGCGTCCGAAGAAGTCCTCGAAGGTGGGGAAGGGGAGCAGGACCATGGCGTCCCGGCTCTGGCCCAGCACGGTCCCCCGCTTCGCGACGACGCCGATCACGGTGACCTCGCCCTCGCCGACCCGCAGCCGCTGGCCGATCGGGTCGTTCTGCTCGCCGATGAGCTTGGTGTACACGTCCCAGCCGATCACCACCACGCGGCGATGCTGCGCGACGTCCACGGGGCTCAGGCCCCGGCCAAAGGCGAACCGGTGCTCCTGGACCGCGTGCCAGCCGGGTGTGACCCCGAGCGTGATGACGTCCCCGAGGCTCTGCGTGCGCCAGCGCAGCGTCATCAGCTGGGGCGGGAAGCCGCTCTGGACGGCGACGGCGCGGGCGTCGGGGAGGGCGGCCGCGACCGCCTCGGCCTCGTCCGGGCTCACGATCGGCCGCCGCTCGATCCGCCGCCACTCGAACTCGTCGTAGTTGAACGCCTGGAACAGCGGATCGCGCCGCACCTGGAAGGTGTTGGACCCGGCGATGGCCTGCACGATGTTCTCGCGGACGTACGCGTTCATCCCGGCGATGATCGCCATCACGGCGATCAAGAACGCCACGCTGACGATGATGCCGAGCAGCGTGAAGAAGGACCGGAGCTTGTGGGACCAGACCGAGCGCAGGGCGAGGAGGAGGGCGTCGGCGAGCGGCATGGGGTGGGA